>JACCVK010000237.1 GCA_013698195.1 Actinomycetota bacterium
GTACGAGCCGTCAGGCGCGCGACAGGCCGCGACGACAGCCGTCAGGCCAACCTTCGTCGGCTTGCAGACGTTGCGGAACCCGTTCTGCAGGGAGCGTCCGAGGCTGCGCCAGCCTCCGGAGTAGTCGACGCGGAAGGCGACCTGCTCGCGCTTCTGGGTGGGGTGGATCGCGTTCACAGCGCCCCACGCCAGCACGTGCCTGGTGCGACCCTGGACGCGATACGTCAGCAGCGCTTGGCCACTTGCATTCACCTGTAGCCTGACGCCGGTGGCGTCCCTGGCGATCGGCTGGGATGCGTCTGCCGTCGGCGTCCAGAGCCCGACCGCAGCGAGCGCGGTCACAGCGAGCATCGTGAGGAACCGGATTCCGGTCACTGGGAGCTGAGATCGGAACACGAAGTCCCGCAGGGTACCCGCGTACGAGTGATTCGGCGTCGCTCGCGCGCTGTCGCGGGCTCGTCTAGCCTCCGCGCTCGTGGGCGTCACCATTCGCCATGCGCAGCCCTCTGATTACGGGCGCGTGATCCAGCACGTGAACGCGTGGTGGAGCGGACGAGAGATGGCACCGATGCTCCCGCAACTCTTCTTCCTCCACTTCGAGGGGACGAGCTTCGTCGCGGAGGACGGCGAAGGCCGTCTCGCAGGCTTCCTCGTGGGCTTTCTCTCCCAGACCGACGCGACCGACGCCTACGTCCACTTCGTCGGCGTCGCGCCCGAGCAACGCGGATCGGGTCTCGGGCGCGAGCTCTACGAGCGATTCTTCGCGGCCGCCGCGAGCGCCGGGCGAACGACGGTTCGTTGTGTCACATCACCCGCGAACGAGAGCTCCATCGCGTTTCATGCGGCGCTCGGGTTCGAGGTCGATCGCGTTGCGAGCGATTACGACGGTCCAGGGGAGGACAGGGTCCTCCTCCTCAAGCGTCTCGGCCAGCTTGGCAGCTAGCTCTGGCGGCTAGGTTCTCTCAGCATCCGGCCTGTCGTCCGGCGTGACGTCGGGCTCCGGCGCGGGGGGAGGCGGTGCGGCTGGGGCCGGAGGCGGCGGCGCTGCGGGCGCGGGCGGGTCGCTAACTGCCGTTCGAGAGCTCGAGCTCGGCATCTCGCTCCGGAGCTGCTCGTATCCGCCGGACTCCTGGACGATCATCCAGGCGCCGAACGCGATCACCGCGGCCAGCACGATGCCGACGTAGCTCCAAATCGTCGAGAAGTCGTCTGTCAGGTTCTTGAGCACGGCGAAGAGCAGGATCAGGCCCGCGAGGACCGCGCCGATCATCGCGGCGGATGCCGGGATCGGAATGTCGACGCCCGCAATCCGGGCGACGAGCCACGCGATGAGGACGATCGTGAGGAGGCCCATCACGACGCCGAGGAAACCGTGCCAGGCGCTGATCCCCGGAAAGTCGTCGACTGCCTGCCAGTCGAGGAACGAGTCGATCAGCAGCAGGACGCTCCCGACCAGCATCAGCTGCATCCCACGTCCGAGTGCGTTGAACCTGTCCATGAACGAGTCCTTTCGTCGTGATCGCTTTTTCGTTGTTCTACCGCCACTCTGAATAGCCTGCGCGCGAGTTTCAAGCGAAATGGCGCACTTTCGTGACGAATGGCGTCGGGTCGCGTTCCTAGAGTGGCTCCCATGGGGCGCCAAACGACGCAGCATGTGTGCACCGAGTGCGGTTCGGCGAATCCCCGCTGGCTCGGCAAGTGCCCGGGCTGCGGGGCGTTCGGCACGCTGGTGGAAGAGCGAGTGCAGCCGGCTACGGGCGCCGCCTCGGGCCGCGCCGCGGTCCCCGTCCCGCTCCGCGACGTCCGGGCGACGGAAGCCGAGCGCCTCGAGACTGGCGTTCCCGAGCTCGACCGGGTGCTCGGAGGCGGGCTCGTCCCGGCCTCGCTCGTGCTCGTTGCCGGCGAGCCCGGTGTCGGCAAGTCGACGCTGCTCCTGAGCGTGCTCGGCGCGGTCTCGCGGTCCGGAAAGCGAGCGGTCCTCGTAACCGGCGAGGAATCGCCCGCGCAGGTGTCGCTGCGCGCGGCTCGCATCGGAGGCGCCGACACGGTCGGGATTCTCGCCGAGACCGAGCTCGACACGGTCTGCGCGACGCTCGAACGAGATCGTCCCGACGTCTGCGTCGTCGACTCCGTGCAGACGCTGCATGCGGCCGAGATCGCGTCCGCGCCCGGGTCGGTCGCCCAGGTGCGCGAAGCGGCCGGAAGGCTCATGCGAGTCGCAAAGGAGACCGGCGTCGCGATCATTCTCGTCGGGCACGTTACGAAGGACGGTGCCGTCGCCGGCCCGCGCGTCCTCGAGCACCTCGTCGATTGCGTGCTCCAGTTCGAGGGCGACCGTTACCACGCGCATCGCATCCTGCGCGCGACGAAGAACCGGTTTGGATCGACCAACGAGCTTGGCGTCTTCGAGATGACCGGTTCGGGCCTCGTCGGCGTTCCCGATCCGTCGGCTCTCTTCGGATCCACCCACGCCGGGGAGGTCGGCGCCGCCGTCGGTTGTGTGCTCGAAGGCAGCCGGCCGATGCTCCTCGAGATTCAGGCACTGGTCGCCAAGTCGGAGCTCGCAATGCCACGGCGCGTGGCAACAGGCGTGGACGCGAGGCGGCTTGCCATGATCGTCGCTGTGCTCGGCCGTCACGCAGGTATCGGCCTCGGCAGCTCGGACGTCTTCGTCAACGTCGCCGGCGGCGTCCGGATCGAGGAGCCCGGCGCCGATCTGGCGATCGCGTTGGCCATCGCCTCGGCCGCGCGCGGCATTGCCGTCCACGAGGGATACGCGGCGTTCGGCGAGATCGGCCTCACGGGCAGGCTGCGGCCGGCTTCGCAGGCGGAGCGGCGACTGTCGGAGTGCCGCAAGCTCGGCATCGCGGCCGTGGTGGTTCCGGACGGGACAGCGAGCGGCGAGCGTCCGCGCGTGCTCGAGGCCGACACGCTCCGGGCCGCGATCCGGAGCGGGCTCGCTGCGCGCACCGAAGCGGCGGTCGATCAGTCCGAGACGACCGAAGCTGCGGTGCTGAGCGCCGCCTGAGCTCGTCCCCGCCGCCTACGACGACTCGCGGTCAGTCAGAGCCACCGGGGACCCGTTGCAGTTCCGTTAAGGAGCTGTGTCAAAACCGCTATCATGAGGCCTGGAGCTGGCAGCGGTTCACTGCCGGCCTCTTTTTTTGGGATGGCTTCGAACACTTGACCTGGGAGGCTGGATTGTTCGATATCGGAGACAAGGTTGTCTATCCGCACCACGGGGCTGGCACAGTCGTCAAAAGAGAAAAGCGCGAAGTCCTCGGGGAGTCGCGGGAGTACCTGACAATCCAAATCCTCCACAACGACATGACCGTGAATGTTCCGTGCGACAACGCTGAGCGCGTCGGTCTCCGGCAGGTCATCGACCAGCGTACGGTGTTGATGGTGGTCCGAACACTCTCCGGCGGCTCCACGGAGATGCCGAAGAACTGGAACCGCCGCTTCAAGCACAACCGCGACAAGATGAAGACGGGCAACATCTTCGAGCTCGCGGAAGTCGTCCGAAATCTCGCGGTACGCCACAACGAGAAAGGCCTCTCGACCGGCGAGAAGCAGATGTTCGTCAAGGCCAAGAAGATCCTCGCCTCCGAGCTCATGTACGCGAAACACATGTCCGAGGAGCAGGCCGCCGAGTGGCTGGACGACGTCCTCTCGCGCGCCGGGCAGACGAAGCCCACCTCGCGTGCGAAGCCCAAGGCTGCAGCCGCCAGCGCATAGGTGCGAGCGCATAGGTGTAGACGCTTTCTCGCTTGGCGAGAAAGCGTCACGTGCCGACCGTAGGTGGCCGAATGGAGCCGGTCGTGCACAAGGCCTCGGCATCTGAACGACGTCTAGACGTTTCCGGCACGGCCGGAAGCGTCTGGGGGATCATCGTCGCCGCGGGAACGGGAGAGCGGCTGGGCCTCGACCGGCCGAAGGCATTTGCGCCTCTTGGCGGAAGGCCGCTGCTTGCCGAGAGCATCGACCGGCTGGACAGGTGTCCCTGGGTCGACGCGCTCGTCATCGTCTCCGCGGCCGGCTGGGAAGAGCCGGCGATCCTGCTCGCCGAGGAGATCGTCGCGACCAAGGTCGTCTCCTGCGTAACCGGCGGGACGACCAGGGCCGAGTCGGTGCGGGCGGGCCTGCAGGAGGTCGTCGACGATGCGCTCGTCATCCTCGTCCACGACGCCGCGCGGCCGCTGGTCAGCAATGCGGTGGTCGAGCGTGTGCTCGGGCCACTGGGCGAGGGTTATGACGGCGTGGTTCCGGTGGTTCCCGTCCAGGACACGCTCAAGCGCGTAGCGGGCGCTGCCGTGGTGGAGACCGTATCCCGCACCGATCTAGTCGCCGCCCAGACGCCGCAGGCGTTTCTCGCGCCTGCGCTCCGACGCGGCCTGGCGGGCGATCTGACGGACGCCACGGACTGTGCGTCCCTCGTCGAGCGAACGGGTGGAAGGATCGCCGCCGTGGACGGGGATCCCTGGCTCATGAAGGTGACGACGAAGGCCGATCTCGCACTCCTCGAAGCCATCCTCGCGGGCGAAGGGTAGGCGACGACCTGTGGACACCATGACGCTCTCTGGCCGCGCTTGCGGTGCCAGGCCCTGTCCAGAACGGGAATGACGCTCGAAGCGGTCTTTCTCGACGTGGGCGAGACCTCGTCAACGAGGAGCGCTACTGGGGTCGGGTTGCCGCGGCTGCGCAGCTCGACGCGCACGTGGTGCTTGCCGCGCTCGGTGTGACGATCCTGCGCGGCGAGGATCACCTGGCGCTTTGGTCTCATCTCGGTGTCGAGAAGCCCGAGACACTTCGTGACATCACATACGTCGAGGCCGATCTGTACCCGGACGCGCTTCCCTGCCTCGACGCCTTGCGGGGACTCGGGTTACCCGTCGGCCTCGCTGGAAACCAGTCGGAGGTGCTCGAGCGCTGGTCGTGCGCCGTGCTTCCAGCCTCGGTGTTCGGCTCCGCGGCGAGCTGGGGCGTGCGCAAACCCGACCCTGCGTTCTTCGAGCGGATGCTGGCCGAAGCGGGATGCGAGCCCGCAGCGCTCGCCTACGTCGGAGACCGGGTGGACAACGACGTCGTCCCCGCGCTCGCCGCGGGGCTCGTCGCCGTGCACCTCCGGCGAGGGCCGTGGGGACGGATCCAGCGCGCTCCTCGAGAAGCCGTCGTCATCGATTCGCTATCCGAGCTCCCGGAGGCGCTAGCCTCGCACGCGTGAGCGAGCTCAGGATCGGCCTGGGGGTGGATGCCCACGCGCTCGTGGAGGGCGTCCCGCTTGTCCTCGCGGGAATCAGGATCGACCATCCGCGAGGTCTCGCGGGTCACTCGGACGGCGACGTCGTCACGCACGCGCTCATCGATGCGCTGCTCGGAGCGGCCGACCTCGGCGACATCGGCTCGTTCTTTCCCTCCACCGACGAGCAGTACCGCAACGCGTCCTCGCTCGATCTGCTGTGGAAGGCCTACCGCGAGGTGCGCGACGCCGGCTGGGAGCTAGTGAACGCGAACTGCGTGCTCGTCGGCGAGGAGCCGAGGATTGGGACGATTCGCGAAGCGATGGGCGAGCGGCTCGCGGAGGCGCTCGGAGTCGACCACGGCCGCGTCACCGTGCACGCGACGACGACAGACTCGCTCGGCTTCACGGGGCGCCGGGAGGGACTCGGCGCGCAAGCCGTCGCGCTGCTCACGCGCCGGTGAGCCCGCTTCTCCAAGGGACGGGCGGCCGAGTGTCAGGAACCGGGCAGCGTGAAGCAAACGCGGGCGCCGCCGCCTTCGCGATCCTCTGCCCAGATCCGTCCGCCCTGCGCCTCGACGAGGCCGCGGGCGATTGCAAGCCCGAGACCGGCGCCGCGCGAGGAACGCGAGCGGTCTCCCCGCCAGAAGTGCTCGAACATGCGCGCCTGCGCTTCGGCATCCAGCCCTTCGCCGGAGTCCTCGACCGCGACCCGCACCTCGCCCGCAACCGGCTCAGCCCGGACCGCGACCGCTCCATCGCTCGGCGTGTGCCGGAGGGCGTTCGTCAGGAGATTCATGAGCACACGCTCGACCTTGCCCGGCGCGACGCGCGCGGTGAGGTCGAGATCGACGTCGGCCGCGAGCGTCACCTGGCGGAGGCGAGCCTCTGCCTCGACGCCACGCAGGCTCGTGGACACGACCGGCGCAACCGGGAGCCGGTGGAGCTCGAGCGTCAGCGCGCCTGCATCGATGCGCGCGAGCTCGAACAGGTCGTCGACGAGATGCGAGAGCGCCTGCACCTGCTCGCGTAGCGCGGGCAGATACTCGTCCGCTGTGCCGAGACCGTCCTCGAGCGCCTCGATCATCGCCTGCATGTTCGCGAGCGGCGTTCGCAGGTCGTGGCTCGCCCATGCCACGAGCTCGCGTCTCGAGTCGAAGAGCCGCCGGAGGTTTCCACTCATCTCGTTGAAGGAGGCGGCAAGCTCGGCGATCTCGGCAGGCCCATCCTCGGGAGCCCGAGCTTCGAGATCGCCGGCTGCGAGCTCGGTCGACGCTTCGCGTACGCGATCGATCGCGTCGGCGATCGAGCGCGCGACGACGAGTGCGGCGACGATCGCCGTGAGCGCGGAAGCGCCGGTCACCGCGAGGATCTTCACGTCGTCGCCCATGTGAAACATGACCCAGCCCGAGAGCAGAACGGCGCCGAGCGGGAGCAGCACGGCCAGCACCGCGAGGCCGGCGAGCTGCAGGCGAACCGTGGGCAGCCGGCGGAGCACGTACGCGAACGCGAGTCCGATCGCGAGCGTCGCGAGCGCGACGACGGCGCCGGTGGCGATCACGGTGTCAACCTGTAGCCGACGCCCCAGAGGGTCTCGAGATGGGTCGGGTTCGATGGCTCGTCCTCGATCTTCTCGCGAATCCGCCGGATGTGAACCGTCACCGTTCCCGTGTCGAGCGCCGCTCGGTACCCCCATACGCTCGCCATGAGCTGATCGCGGGAGAAGACGCGTCTCGGGTGACTCGCGAGGAACCAGAGCAGGTCGAACTCCTTCGCCGTGAGCCGGATCTCGACGCCACGTTTCGATGCGTCCCGCGTGGCGCGGTCGAGGACGACATCGCCGAACACGATCCGCTCGTCCGTGGCCGGAGCACGCCCTGACCGGCGCAACACGCTGCGCACGCGCGCGGCGAGCTCGCGCGGCGAGAACGGCTTCGTCACGTAGTCGTCCGCGCCGAGCTCGAGACCGACGATCCGATCCGCTTCCTCGCCGCGAGCGGTGAGCATGATCACCGGCAGCTCGGAGCTCGACCGGATCCAGCGGCAGAGCTCGAGCCCGTCCGTGCCCGGCAGCATCACGTCGAGCACGACGAGGTCCGGCTTGGAGCACTCGATCGCGAAGCGGGCTGCGTCGCCGTCCGCGGCCTCGAGCGCGCGATGGCCCTCGAGCGCGAGATAGCGGACGACGACGTCGCGCACGATCGGCTCGTCGTCGACGACGAGGACGGTTGCCATGGAGCGCATTGTGCTCGGTCGCGCATTACGCCGGGCTGAATTCAGCCACCGTTCAGACGGTCGTGAGCCGCCCGTAAGGACTTCGACCTAGCGTCAGAGGCACCAACGGAAGGAGAGAACGATGAAGAAGCTCGCTGCACTGCTCGCGGTGCTCGCGGCTGTCTCGGTCGCGTGGGTACTGCCGGCGGCCGCTGCAGACGGGCCGGTGAGGACCTTTTCGCAGGACGTTACGCTCGGCTTCTACCGCGGCCAGGTGGTGTCGTACTTCGACTTCGGCCGGGTGAAGCTCCAGGCCGGGAACAAGGTCGCACCGCTCTGGGCGTTCACGAACGGCCATCAAGGCCAGCGGAACGTGATCGACACGGTGCCTGGTCGGAGGGACTACACGCCGCTCTGGGCCGTGAACATGGTCACGTGGACGGCGAACGAGACGCCACGCGTTCTGCGTTCAGCAGCCGCGGTTCGAGCCGCGCGCCGAGCGGGCGATGTGACGATCAGGGCGATGCCGATTGTCGTCAACTGTCCGGTCCTGTAGAGGCTGGGCTAGTGGCGGTCGTATGACGAGGTCTGACCCCGTCACGTCCGGGCGCCGTGCTGTAGAGCCGAGCGCAAGCCTGGTCTGACCCGGACACGCCGGAGACCTACGCGGGCAGCGTCACTGTTCCCGCCTCGACGACCACGAGGCCGTCGCGCTCGAGCGAGCGGACGGCCTCGTGGTCGAGAGCGCCAAGCTCCCTCGTCGACTCGGTGACGAGCCGGAGAACCGCCACTCGCCGCTGGCGGAACGAGCCCTCGAAGGGACTCTGCTTGCGGGCGGGCTGGTCACGAGCTCCGCGCGAGGGGCAGGAATCGGCGAGCGGGCAGGTTCTGCAACGGGGGATGCGAGCAAGGCAGATCGTGGCGCCGAGATCCATGAGGGCATGCGCCGAAGCGGGCGTGAACGCCGCCCCGGTCCGCCTGACGACGCGCGACACGTTCACATCCACCGGCAGCACGTGCTCGCCGAGCGCGAAGCGGCGGATCGCAGCAGCCGTATAGGTGCCGACTCCCGGGAGCTCGGTCAGGTCGTCGGGCCACCCATCGCGAGCGATCTTCGTCGCCGCGCGATGCAGGTTCAGCGCCCGCCGGTTGTAACCGAGCCCCAGCCACTCGCGGATTGCGTCGCCGGCCGGCGTCGAGGCAAGGGCCGCCACGGTCGGCCAGCGCTCGAGCCACGCGTGGTAACGCGGAATGACGCGCTCGACCTGCGTCTGCTGGAGCATGACCTCGGAGACGAGGATCGAGTACGGATCACGCGTGTGGCGCCAGGGGAGGTCGCGCCCATTCGCGTCGTACCACTCGAGGAGCTCCTCCTCCACAGCTCGATCGTATGCTCCGGCCAACCACGCGAGAGGGGAGAGAGCCGTGATCTTGACCGACTTCCAGCGCGAGCTCTGCACGACGAGCCGCTGGGACTTCACGAACCTGCGTGCGCTCTTCGTCAACTGCACGCTCAAGCCCTCACCGGAGCTCTCGCATACCGAGGGGTTGATGCGCATCGCGATGGCGATCATGGAGTCGAACGGGGTCGAGGTCGACCAGATCCGTGCCGTCGACCACGAGCTCGCGCCCGGTGTCTGGCCGGACATGCGCGAGCACGGTGCGGAGCGTGACGACTGGCCGGAGCTCTACGAACGCGTGCGAGCCGCCGACATCCTCGTCCTCGCGTCGCCGATCTGGCTCGGGGAGAAGTCGTCCGTGTGCACGCGCGTGGTCGAGCGCCTCTATGCGTGCTCGAGCATCCTGAACGAGAACGGGCAGTACGCGTACTACGGGAAGGTCGGCGGCTGCCTCATCACCGGGAACGAGGACGGGATCAAGCACTGCTCGATGAACATCCTCTATTCGCTCCAGCACCTCGGGTACACGATCCCGCCACAGGCCGACGCGGGCTGGATCGGCGAGGCGGGGCCTGGGCCGTCCTACCTCGACGAGGACTCGGGCGGTCCCGACAACGACTTCACGAACCGGAACACGACCTTCATGACGTGGAACCTCCTCCACCTCGCGCTGATGCTGAAGGACGCAGGCGGTGTTCCGGCTCACGGCAACCAGCGGTCGCTCTGGGATGCGGGGTGCCGCTTCGACTTCGCGAATCCCGACTACCGTTAACGCGATGCTGCTCTACAACTCTGCGGTCTCGGGCAATTGCTACAAGGTTCGGCTGCTGCTCGCGCAGCTCGGGCTTCCGTACGAGACCGTCGACGTGTCGGTCGTCGATCGCTCCAACCGCCAGCAGCTCCTCGGCGACCTGAACCCCGCTCTCCGCGTGCCCACGCTCGTCCTCGACGACGGGCGTCCCCTCGGCGAGTCGAACGCGATTCTCTGGTACTTCGGCGAGGGGACGGACTTCGTGCCGGGTGACCGCTACGAACGGGCGCGGACGCTCCAGTGGATGTTCTTCGAGCAGTACAGCCACGAGCCGTACCTCGCGGTCGTGCGCTTCTGGCTCGCGTACTCGGGGACGCCCGAGAAGTTTGCCGACAAGATTCCCGCGCGGATGAAGGGCGGTTATGCGGCGCTCGACGCGATGGAGCAGCACCTCGCGGAGCGCAGCTTCTTCGTCGGCGAGCGCTACACGATCGCCGACATCGCGCTGTACGCGTACACCCATGTCGCGCACGAAGGTGAGTTCGATCTCGACCCCTATGCAGCGATTCGAGCGTGGCTCGAGCGCGTCGCAGCGCAGTCCGGCCACGTCGCGATCGACGCCTGAGCGATGGCGCGAGTCCGCTTCGCCCCGAGCCCGACGGGGTCGCTCCACCTCGGGAACGCGCTGACCGCGGTCGCGAACAGGCAGTTCGCCGAGAAGCACGGCGGAGACTTCGTGCTCCGCATCGACGACACCGATCCGACCCGCACGGTTGACGAAGGCGACGCAGCGATCCTGGACGATCTCGCCTGGCTCGGGATCTCCTTCGACGAGGGCCCGGTGCGCCAGAGCGAGCGCGGGGAGCTCTATGCCGAGGCCGCGAAGCGTGCGCTCGCCGCGGGTGAGGCCGAACGCGACGACGACGGCGCAGCCCGGCTTGCGCGCGACGGGACGACACTCGTACGCGCGGACGGCACTGCGACGTACCAGCTCGCATCCGTCGTCGACGACCTCGAGCTCGAGATCACCCACATCATCCGCGGCTCGGACCATCGGCCGAACCTCGAGCGCCAGCAGCGAATCGCACGCGCGGTCGGGGGCATCCTACCCGAGGTCATCCATCATGGCCTCGTCCTCGGGCCGGACGGGAAGAAGCTCTCGAAGCGACACGGGCACTCCTCGATCTTGGATCTTCGTGGCGACGGCTTCCCGGCCGGTGCTGTCCGCGCCTACCTGGAAGAGCTCGAGCTGCCCGAGCACGACGTCCATCTCGACCTGGCGCGGCTCCGCCGGCTGGCGGTGGACGCGATCGCGGCCATGACGGACGAAGAGCTCACCGAGGCGGTCGACGCCCCGCTCGAGCTCGCTCCCGTCCTGCGGGGCGCGCGGTCGCTCGTCGAGGCGGGCGAGTACGCGCGACTTGTCTCCAAGCCCGCGCCGGCCGAGCTGCCTGCCGAGGCCGCGCTGACGCTCACCCGCTTCCTAGAGCTGCGCTCGGGAGCTCCCGAGCGACTCGATCACGCCGAGGCGCGAGCCCTCCTCCGCGAGCTGAAGGCCGTCGGGGGCGACCTGCGTGCGCTGCGGCTCGCGCTCACGGGAGCGGCAACGGGGCCGGAGCTCGCCGCGGTGCTCTCCGCTTTGACGCGGGCCGATGCCCTGGCCCGCGCGGAGCGAGTCGGTCGTCGTTGAGCCACCGATACGATCGCCGGATGCGGCTCTACGACACCCTTACACGCGGACTCGTCGAGCTTCCCGCTCCTCCCGGGTCGATCCGGATCTACGTGTGCGGTTCGACCGTATACCAGCGTGTCCACGTGGGTAACTCGCGGCCCTTCGTGCTCGGGATGTGGCTCCGGAGCTGGCTCAAGGAGACGGGATACGACGTGACGCTCGTGCACAACATCACTGACGTCGACGACAAGGTCTACGCCGAGGCCGCCAGACAGGGCATCCCGAGCCGCGAGCTGTCCGAGCGCGCGACGGGCTGGTTCTTCGAGGACACCGACGATCTCGGGCTCGGGCGTCCCGACGTCGAGCCGCGGGCGACGGAGACGATCCCGGAGATCATCGAGTTCATCCAGGAGCTGGTCGAACGCGACGCGGCATACGCGGCAAACGGCGACGTGTACTTCCGAGTCGCACGCTTTCCCGAGTACGGACGGCTGTCCGGGGCAAAGCTGGAGGAGATGGTCGCCCAGGAGGAGAGCCCAATCAAGGAGGATCAGCGGGACTTCGCGCTCTGGAAGGGCCAAAAGTCGCACGAGGACGCCGCCTGGGAGTCACCGTGGGGACTGGGGCGGCCGGGTTGGCATATCGAGTGCTCTGCGATGGCTGAGAAGCACCTCGGGGAGACATTCGAGATCCACGGCGGCGGCAACGATCTCCGCTTCCCCCATCACGAGAACGAGCTGGCCCAGTCCAGGAGCCTCGGTCACGAGTTCGCGAAGATCTGGATGCACAACGGGATGCTCGAACTCGACGAGGCGAAGATGTCCAAGTCGCTGGGGAACGTTGTGACGCTGCGCGAGGTTCTCGACGACTGGGGTCGAGAAACGCTCCTCGTCTTTCACCTCACCGCCTTCTGGAGCAAGCCGATCGACTTCGACGACGCGGTGATGTCGCAGGCGGCCGCACGCGCCGAGAGCTTTCGCGAGGTCTTTCGCAACCCGCACGAACCGGCTCCAGCCGGCGCCTGGGAGCGCTTCGCTGCCGCGCTCGAGGACGACTTCTCGACGCCCGCTGCGCTTGCGGTCATGCACGAGTGGCACGACCACGACCTCCTGCGCCGGGCGCTCGGCATCTTCGGGCTCGAGTCGCTCGCCGCCGAGGAGGAGGCACCACCCGAGGTCGTCACGCTCGCCGAGCGCCGGCAGTCGGCTCGCGCGAACCGTAACTTTGACGAGGCCGACCGACTCAGGGCCGAGATTGAGGCCGCCGGCTGGGAAGCGCGCGACGACGCGAACGGCTTCCGGCTCGTTCGGCGCCAATTGACGAGCCGATGAGCGCGACGCCCGAGCTCGTCTACGGGCGAAACCCCGTTCGGGAGGCGTTGCGCGGACCGCGAGCCGTGCGCGAGATCTGGGCGACCGAGCGTGCCGCCGCGCTCGTGCCGTGGCTCGACCAAGCGCCTCGCCAGCAGGTCAAGCCCGAGCGCGAGCTCACCGAGGTAGCCGGGACGCGCGACCATCAAGGTGTCATCGCTTGGTGCGACCCGTTTCGCTATGCGGACGCGCATGAGCTTGCGGCGGTCGAGCAGCCGCTTCTCGTCTGCCTCGACCAGGTCACGGATCCGCAGAACTTCGGCGCGGTCGTACGC
>JACCVK010000240.1 GCA_013698195.1 Actinomycetota bacterium
TGCAGAACGCGAGCGCGAAGCGGCCGCTCTCCTCCTCGTACTGCAGGCCGTGGAGCACGCCTCCCGAAAGGTCGCCCTCGCCGACGACCACTCGCTCGACGCTCAGGTGACGACCGGGCTCGTCGAAACGGGCTTCGTATGCCCATGAGCAGCCGTCGATGTTGTACTGGATCGAGTAGCGATCGCCCTCGAGATGCGCGAGGCCTTCCAGCTCGCCCGCGCCCTCGTGGCGGATGCCCTCGATCGCGACAGGCTCGATCTCTCCCGGTCGCTCGAAGGCGAGGAAGCCGAAGCTGCCCGCGTCCTCGACGACGCTCGAGACGAGCAAGAGCCCGTTGCCGCTCTCGACGTAGTGCGGCGAGCGCACGCCTTGCGGCGGGTAATCGGTTCCCTCGACACGATCTTCCAAAGGCGTCCCGAAGAGGAGCTTCCGTCCGCCTTGGCCGTCGGGCTCGTAGAGGATCGTGTCTCCTACCGTGTAGCCGTCCGCGAGCACCGCCCGGGTGTGATCCGGGCTCCAAGCGGCGAGAAACGCGCCGTACTTGCTCTCGCCGACCGTCTCGACCTCGCCGGTCTCGAGCTGTACGCGCACCACTGTCGTGAGCGACTCCTCGCGTGACTCCGCCGCGAAGTACGCCACGCTCGCTTTCGGGTCGAAGTCGAGTAGATGCGAGCGCCGGTCCCGAAAGAACTCGGAAGCGAGCGGCTGCGGAAAGCCGCCGTCGAGCGGCACGAGGAACGGCTTGTAGTTCTCGTCGCCGTCGCTGTCGATCATCAGGGCGATCTGGTGGTTCCGCGGGTCGACGTAGAACGAGTAGCCACCCACGAGCTCTGGGTTCTGGAGAGCGATACGCGGTGGGAGAAGTGGCTCCGGAACAGACCCGCCGACGTCCATCGAGTGGAGGCTGAGCTGTCCCGAGATGCTCGAGATGAAGATCAGCCTTTCGCCCGCGAGCTGCGGCTCGAGGAACAGCCTGGCCGAAAGCAGCGACTCGATTCGGTCCTCTCTCGAGGCTTGTTTCAGGCCGGCCGTCGCGGACATCAGGACGCTACCGCTTCGAGGAGAGTCTCGGAGATGTCGAAGTTCGCATACACGTCCTGTACGTCGTCGACGTCCTCCAAGCCCTCGACCAGATGCACGACTTGCTTCGCGGTCGCTTCGTCGGCGATGGCCACGGTCGTCTTGGGCAGCATCGAGAGCTGGGCCGTCTCGACCGAGAAACCGGCCGCCTCCAGCGCCTCGCGCACCCTGCGCAGTTCCTCGGGCGCAGTCGTCACCTCGAATGTCGAGCCGTCACGGCGGACGTCGTCGGCCCCCGCGTCGGCCGCGGTGAGCACGAGCTCGTCCTCGTCCGCCCCGTCGGCAGGGACGAGGAGCACACCGCGGCGCTCGAACTGCCACGCGACTCCTCCAGTCGTACCGAGACTTCCTCCGAACTTTGCGAACGCGTGACGCACCTCTGCCGCCGTGCGATTGCGGTTGTCCGTGAGCGCCTCGATGAGCACGGCGACGCCTTCCGGCCCGTAGCCCTCGTAGACGACCGTCTGGAAAGCAGAGGCGTCGGCGGCGTCGCCCGATCCCTTCGCGATCGCGCGATCGATGTTGTCTTTCGGCATCGAGTAGGAACGCGCCTTCTCAACGGCGTTCTGGAGCGCAAGATTCGCGGCCGGATCCGGGCCACCCTCCTGCGCGGCGACGATGATCGCGCGCGAGAGCTTGGTGAAGAGCTTGCCGCGCTTGGCGTCTGCGGCGCCTTTCTTGTGCTTGATCGAGCTCCACTTGCTATGCCCCGACATCAACGCCTCCGGTCGTCGTCATGGCGAGCTTTCTCTCCGCCTTGCGCTTGCGCGCCAGGTCGAGGAAGTACGCGTGCACGCGCAGGTCGTCGGTCAGCTCGGGATGAAACGTTGCGAGGAGAAGACGACCTTCGCGGACGAGGACCGGGTCTCCGTGAAGCTCACCGATGATTTCGACACCAGCGCCGAGCTCTCGGATCCGCGGAGCACGTATGAACACGCCATGGAGCGGCAGGTCGTCGCCGGCGAGATCGACGTCGGCCTCGAAGCTCCACACCTGGCGCCCGTAGGCGTTCCGGTCGACCTCGAGATCGGCCAGTCCGAGGTGCTCACGGTCGAGCACGATCATCCCCGCACACGTTCCGAAGACGGCGCCCTCGAAGTGCCGCATCGCATCGTCCAGCCCGTACAGCTCGGCGAGCTGCATGATCGTCGTCGACTCGCCGCCGGGGACGACGAGCCCGTCGAGCCCATCCAGATCCTCAGGCTTCCGCACCTCGACCACTTCGGCTCCCAGGCGGCTCAGTGACCGTGCATGCTCACGAAACGCGCCCTGGAGCGCCAGGACGCCGATGCGCAACGCCTCCTGCATGGACGCGAAGTGTAGATCCGGTGTAGCGGCGGGGTATGCCTCGTCCGAGCCGGCCACGCCCGGCTCCGGCGGCTCGGATAACGGCCTTACCAGCCGCGCACTTCCAGGCGCTCCTCGTCGGGGAGGGAGCTCGCGGAGATGCCGACCATCGGCTGACCGAGCCCCGTCGAGACCTCGGCGAGCACCTTCGCGTCCTCGAAGTGCGTGGTCGCCTCGACGATCGCGCGCGCGCGACGGCTGACGTCCTCGACCCAACCCTCGTGCTCGATCACCGGGTCGCGACCGGATTTGAAGATCCCAGAGCCGACGAAGATCCCATCCGCGCCGAGCTGCATGCAGAGCGATGCGTCGGCGGGAGTCGCGATCCCACCGGCGGTGAAGGTGACGACTGGAAGGCGTCCGTTCTCGGCGACCCAGCGGACGAGCTCGTACGGGGCCTGGTGCTCCTTAGCCGCGGAATACAGCTCGTCGTCACGAGCGGTCTTGAGCTCGCGAATGGCGCCGAAGACCGCGCGCATGTGCGTCTCGGCGTTGACGATGTCTCCGGTGCCCGCCTCGCCCTTCGTGCGGATCATCGCGGCGCCCTCGGAGATCCTCCGCAGCGCCTCGCCGAGGTTCGTCGCTCCGCAGACGAACGGAACCGTGAACTGCCACTTGTCGACGTGGTGCGAGAGGCTCGCCGGCGTCAGCACCTCGGATTCGTCGATGTAGTCGACCTCGAGCGCCTCGAGGATCTGGGCTTCCGCGAAGTGTCCGATTCGGCACTTGGCCATGACCGGGATCGAGACGGCTTCCTGGATCTCGCGGATCCGCTGCGGGTCGCTCATCCGCGCGACGCCGCCGTCGCGGCGGATGTCCGCGGGGACGCGCTCGAGGGCCATGACCGCGCACGCCCCTGCCTCTTCGGCAATGCGCGCCTGCGGAGCGTCGACGACATCCATGATGACGCCGCCTTTCAGCATCTCCGCAAGGCCCGTCTTGACGCGCAATGTGCCGTACTCGGCCATGCACCAGAGTCTAGCCCGCGCGCCCCGACGGGAGACTCCCCCGGACATTCCACACGGTCTGTGGAAACGGCCACGCAGTTCCTCGACTTTGCGGAGATCCACTGTGGAAAGTTCTGTGGGTAGCTGAAACCGCGTGTGCGATCTGTCACAGATAGGGGCCTAAGGCGCGACTCCTCTCCCCGCAGGCGAATACGCCTGGCCCGAGTTGCGCCAGAGAAACGCAGGGGGCCCGCCCACCCGGGCCCCCTGTCGTACTACGCGGCCTGCTCGAGGCGCACCGGTGTCTCGGCCGTCGCCAGGTGCGGCACCGGGTCGCGGGCGGGGATGCTCTGCCGGCGACCTTTGGTCCAGGCATTCCGGCTGAGCAGCAAGAACGCGAGCGGGACG
>JACCVK010000249.1 GCA_013698195.1 Actinomycetota bacterium
ACCCGCTACAACCCGACCTCGACGACGGACACCTGGACGGACGTCACCACGCGCGTCCGGGGAGCGCTCGAGACCTCCCGCGGGAAGGAGGGCGAGGCCGAGCACGCGGAGACCGGGTCGATGATCCTGACGCTCACGAACGACGACCGGGCGTTGGAGCCCGAGTACGCCGCCTCGCCCTACTACCCAGGGGTCGCGTCCAACCGGAAGATCCAGATCCGAGCGTTCCACGACGGCGTCTGGAAACCGCTCTGGCGCGGCTACGTAGAGCAGTGGCCGCAGACGTGGGGGCTCCGTCGCTCCGCGGTCACGTTGTCGTGCGTCGGAAACTTCATCCGCTTCAGTCACGCCGAGGAGGTCTCGGGTGACTTCCCGACCGAGTTGACCGGCGCGAGGGTCGACCGCGTCCTCGACGCCGCCGCGGTTCCCTCGACCGAGAGGCTCCTCGATGAGGGAAAGCTCGCGCTCGTCGCTCACCGGGTCGAGCGATCAGGCACGCGAGGCTACGCCGACCAAGCCGTCGACTCCGAGTTCGGGATCCTCTTCGAGGACGCCTACGGCCGGATCGCCTTTCACGATCGCGACCACCGTGTCACCGACGAGCGGTCGGTCGTACCGCGGTTCGTCCTCGGCGATGGCGGTCCCTCCTCGGGCGAGCTTCCCCTCGTCTTCGCCGATCCGACCTACGACCCCGACCGCGTCGTCAACGACGTCCGGGTCGAGTGGCCGGGAGGCGTGACCCAGGTCGCCGTCGACGGAGCCTCCGTCCGGAGCTACGGCCAGAAGTCGATCACCGTCCAGACGCTTCTCGGCTCCGAGCTGTCGGCCGCTCGTCTCGCGAAGACGATCCTCGATCTCGCTCACGAGCCGCGCTGGCGCTTCCCGCAGGTCTCGATCCGCCCGACCCGGCTCGAGGAGCTTTGGTTCGTCGCCCTCGACTCCGAGATCTCCGATCGTCACGTCATCCGTCGCCGTCCTCCCGGCGGCGGTGCTCTCCTCCAGATGCCCGTGTTCGTCGAGGCCGTCCGGCACTCGATCGAGATGGGCTCGGAGGGGCACATCACCGACTGGCTGACGACCTTCGCCTACTCGACGGTCGGGCGAGCGTTGCCGGTCGCGCTCATTCCCTTCACGACCGTCTCCGTCGCCTTCGGGACGATGGGCAGGACGCTTCCGCCGACCGCTGGAGCGACCGCCTCCCGTCTCGCGCCGTTCATAAAGACGAGCCGCCCGAAGCCGAACGCCGCCGTCGCGACCGCCTCGCGTCCGGCTCCGCTCGTCCTCGTCGGAATCCCGATCCCCGTCCGCGTCGCGACCGCAGCTCGCGTCGCCCCGGTCGTCACAATCTCCTGATGGGAATCGCGAGCGCCCGAGCCCCCGTACCCTTGATCCAGAAGATCTCGTTCCCGGCGATCGCCCCTCCGGCGGCACTCGCGATCGCCACGAGATATGCGACGACCCGGAACGAGAAGACGATCGCCGTCCCGGTCGCGAGCGCGAGTGCCGCGAGAGGGAACATCGCCTTCTCGCAGCGGACGATTTACCCGATCGCTGCCGCCGGGAGCGCGACCGGCGGTCGTCCCGTCCTCTCGCAGGCGACGCCGCTCGTCCTCCCCGCGACCGCGACCGCCTCCCGGCCCGCCCCCGTCCCGCTCGTCCGCGTCATCGGCGTCCCGACGCTCGCCACCGCCTCGCGGACTCCCCCGAAGCGGATGGAGATCGTCGCGGCTCCCGCGATCGCCTCCGACTTCGGACTCCGGACGATCTTCGCCGGGCCGGACGAGTCGCCGCTCTCCGACGGAGGGGTCTGGACCGCGCTCGCGTCGGACCACGTACAGCTCGCCCGCATCGGGTCGGCCCTGAAGCGAACCGGCGCGGGCACCGGCCGCTCCTCGCGGCTTTACAACACGTCCTACTCCGACGTCGAGGCGGGCGTCCTCCTGGCTTCCAACTTCCCGTCGAGCGGCTCGATCGGTGTCCTCGCTCGCGTCCAGGGCGAGGGCGGCGTGAACATCTACGACGGGTATCTGGCGTACATTGACGCCACGACTGTCAAGCTCTACCGCACCACCAACTCTGCGGACACCTTTCTCGGCTCCTCGGGGACGATCGCGTTCACCGCGCTGGGAACCTGGCTTAAGATCGTCTGTCGCGGCACGAGGATCGAAGCCTGGTACAAACCTCCGGGTGGAGTCTGGACGCTCGCGGCGGGAGTCACAGACGCGACCTACGCCTCGGGGAAGATCGGCGTCATCTTCTTCAACCCGACGTCGTCGCTCCCCGAGGTCAAGGGCTTCTTCGCGCAGGCGCTCTCCGAGCCGGTCGTCCGGATCGACGTCCCGACCCCGGCGCGCCTCGCGACCGCCGCCCGGACTCCTCCGGCCGTCGTCATCTCCTGATCCGATACTAGGAGCAGAGTGATCTTTGAGCACACCGAATCCCAACGGGCGAAAGCTCTGGCTCCCGCAAGCGAAGGAAGTTCTGGCCTTCCTCTTGGGATGCTTCGTGCTGATCTACGAGACGGTGTACGCGCCCAAGGTCGAGGTCATCCTCGTCGTCGCAGCCGTGGCGATGATGGGCGTTCTCGGCTCTGGCGTGGCTCAGCGGGCACTCAAGCGGATCATCGAGGAGGAGAAATGAGACTCCGTGAGCATCCCCGCGTGTGCTGGCTGGTCGAGCACATGGTGCTCCTCTACATCGCTCTGGTCGTGACCGCGATCTTGCCACTCCTTGTCTTGGAGATGTCTCGATGAACGACGAGGCCGCACGCCGCAAGGCAGAGGAAGGACGTGTCGAGGCCGAAGATGAGCGCGTGGCGCACGAAGAGGATCGGCGCGTCGCCGAGGGTGGAAACGAGCACGCCCAAGAGCAGGGTCGCGTCGAGGCCGAAGAACGCCGAGAGGTTTCGGAGTCGGATCGAGTCCTCGCCGAGGAGAAGCGTGGCTCGCTCAGAGCTTTCTACACCAAGCTCGCGACGTTCGTCGCTCTCCCGATTGCGTTCGTTGCGCTCATGCCTGCTCTGGTCGGCCTCTACCTGAACAACCGGCGAGCAGATGAGAACCGTGAGCTGATCGAGCAGGTGGTGGACGCTAGAGCCGACATCGTGACTGGGTTCAAGCGAGCGGATCTTGCGCTCTGTCGCTCGGCGAACGAGCAGGGTGACATCCTTGCCGACCTGATTCGCGGCGTTGAGAAAGAGGCCACGGATATCAGTGAAGAGTCGCGACGCCAATTCCAGTTGGCGCTCGTACGCCTCGCTCCGAGGGACTGCTCAAAGCTGCCGAACCAGAAGCGAAACCCATGATCTACGACTCCCTCCTCGACGTCCCGCTCGACGAGCCCGGCGACGACGGCGACGACCGCCTCGTCCCCGGAGTCGAGGGCGTCTCTCACGAGCCCGATCCAGGGCCGCGCTTCCTCCTCTCCCTCGTCGGCGAGCCTGACCTCGTCGTGCCCTTCCGCGGTCCGTTGCAGATCCGCTCGCGCGGTCCGGCGGTGAAGGCGATGAAGCGCGCTCTCTCCCGAGCGGGCTACGTCAAGTGGCACCGCTTCGACGGTGTGTTCTACAAGGGCACTCGAGAGGCGCTGATGGAGTTTCAGCGCGATGCGCCCGGAGTCTCGGTGGATGGGGTGTACGGGCCGCTAACGCATCGGAAGCTCGCGCGCTTCTACGATGCCTACGCGATCGAGTACCTCCTCGGCGAGACCGTCTCCCCGGAGCAGAAGAAGCGAAACGCCTTCCTCGCGCAACTCATGTACGTCTACAACCGGCGCTGGCAGGTTGCGTACTCGCAGACGCGCCCCTTCGACCTTCGACGACCTCCCTCCGCGCTCGACTGCTCCGCCTCGGGGGAGTGGGCGGCGAAGTGGGCGGGGATCCCGTCTCCGTCGGGCTACTCCGGCTACGGCTACGGGAACACCGACACTCAGATCGCTCGCCTCCGCAGCCTCGGGCGCGAGCGCGACTCGATCCGGGATGCCGAGATCGGAGACCCGAAGTTCTACGGCCGTGGCGGCGACCCGAGCCACGTCGCCTACTACATCGGGCACAAGGAGGGGGTCGCCCGAGTGTGGAGCTTCGGCTCCTACCCGGCGAAGATCCTCGACGCCTCGTACCGACACGACTCGATCGGCGTCTACGCGCTCCTCGCCTGATGACGGCTCTCCACTCTGGATCCCCGGCGAGGCGGAGCATCTCCCCGAGCTGTCGCGCCGACGGCGAGTCGCCTGGGGGCGGGTCGTCTCCACCTTCATCCGCGCCGTAACTCCATGACAACTACGTCCGACTGAGAGAGGAGACTTCCGCCCGTGGATCGGCTGCTCACCTACGAAGACGCTTCCGACGAGTTCCGCTGGAAGAAGGTCGCGCGCAACGGCGACCTGATCGCCGAGAGCGGCGAGTCCTACACGCGCAAGGAAGACGCCGAGCGCGCCGCACTCCGGTCGAACCCGGAGTTTCAATCCGTCGAGTACGAGGAGGCAGAAGAGTGAGACGAAGACTGGGATTCCTGTTCATCGCGATCGGCACCGCGCTCATCTTCACGGGGGTTGCCTGGGGGCAGACCGGGGATGCGATCCCCGACGCCGAGAACATCGCCGCCTGGTCGGCGATCACCGGGGTCATGCTCCCCTGGGCCGCGGCGTTCCTGCTTCAGGCGTCGTGGTCGTCTCAGCTCAAGGCGGTCGCCGTCGCCGCTCTCTGCGCGGCTGACGCCGTCGTGGTCACCGGCTTCACGCACGGCTGGCACTTCGACCAGCATCTCCTGATCTCTGCCGCCGGGATCTTCGCGCTTGCGCGGACGTCCTACGCCGGTCTCTACGTTCACATCGGCGGTGATGGTGAGGGCGCTCCCGCGATCAAGAAGTTCGAGGCTGCGACCTCCCTCTAGAGACGAGTACGCTGGTGGTTCTCCAACGAAAGGAAACCGTATGGCCGTAAGAGCCAACACCGAACGTAAGGGCGTCTCGATTCTCTGGGACGAGACCGGCGACCAGGAAGTCACCGTCTTCGCGACGGGCGAGGGCGGAGACGTCCATAACAAGCTCCCGCAGAAGAATAATGGCGAGTCGGGCCTGTTCTACCCGGCCGACTTCTCCGGATCGAGCCACATCGAGATCCGGGACGGCGACGGCAATGTGATCGACGAGGGCGACATCTCCGTCTGAAAACGTGATCGTCGGCGACGGCACCTTCGAGCTTCAGGGCAGTGACGCGCAGAAGGCGATCGTCTTCGAGTGCTTCGATCCCTCGAGCCCGAACTTCATCCGCTTCCCCTGGCTTCGGCTGACGCCTCCCGCGCTGCCGATCCCGATCGGCTGGATGAACCTCAACTCCGCCGAGATGCTCTCGGCGATCGAGTGGGGCTCAGAGCCGAGCCCGAACGATCCGATGCTCGGGATCGCCGACATCCCTGGTTCCCCGAACCGCGCCGCGCAGCGACCCGAGCACGTTCCCGGACACGTCCACATCCACGACGAGGAGGGGAACGAGGGCCACGGGATCCTGCGCTGGATCAGCGGGCGCTGGTGGACGGCCGGGGTCTTCTGGACGGACGGACGGATCTACGTGGACGTCCGCTGCGAGTCGCGTCCCGCTCTCGCCCGTGAGGTCGTCTCCGCCGAGCTGGCGCACTCGGTGGACTTCTTCCTCCCGCTCTCGGATGACACGAAGCTCGAGCTGATGGATCTCTGGCATCCGGGCTCCGAGGACGCTCATACGTGGTGGGAGATCCACGACTACGGCGGCGAGTATTACACGCTCGGCGGTGAAGCCTTCATGGGGGCGTTCACGATCGCCTACTCGGAGATGGAGCCCGACCAGTCCGCCTTCGAGCACCGCTCGACCGAGGAGATGGCGGACGCGATCGCGGCGATCGTGGGGGTGGCTCCCGTCAGCTCGCGACTGATGGTCTTCCGCATCGGCCGGTCCCGCCGCTACCACCGCGAGACGTGCTGGGTCGTCCGCGTCTCGAAGACGCTTGGCCGCACGATGCTGAAGCTCGACCTCTCCTCCGCGCAGGCGGCGATGCTCACGCCTTGCCGCATCTGTCGTCCCGAGTAGAATCGCCCGGCAGCTTCCGGTCGCTCTGCGACTGATGCCGCTGAGGAAGGGTGACGGTCGTGGGCCCGCGACCGCTCCGGTGCCGAGGGGAGGCGCTCCGCTCCGGGCGACGAGGATCCGTCCTCGTCGCGCTCAGCGGGCCGCTGCGGGGACGCGAGGGGCCGAGACGGGTACTGACCTACCCCGAACCGGAGAATCGCTTACAGGGCGTTAGGCGGCGATGAGGTCGCGGTTGAGCGCCCGCTCGCACGCCTCCCGAGCACCGGGGTAGCGGTGGACTCCCGGCTTGTGCGGGCAGCGCTTCCACTGCGGCTTCCCGAGCAGCGCTCGGATCGCCGCGTGCAGCTTCCGATGATGACGAGCGCAGGCTGGGATCGTGGGGCTCGTGTCGTCGCCGGGATCGACGTGGTGACGATGGATGACGCCGTAGCACTCCCCGGCGAGAGAGCCGAAGAGGACGCTAGCGACGCACTCGACGTCGCGCGGGAGGTCGCGGTGCGACCGGCGGTTGTAGACCCTCGTATCCACGGCTCTTCACAAGCGAAAGTCTGCCTGCAACGCCGGACGAAACGGGGCCGGGCGGGGAGCCTCGGCTGCGGCTCCGACTCACCCGCCCGGTTTGGGGAAGAACGTCGAGCTTAGCTCAGTACGGCTTACAGGCCCAAGGACTCCAGTCGCGACCCGAGGCGACGAAGTAGGCGTAGGCCGCTCGCGTTGCGATGATCGCGGGGCTTCCTGCGACGTGCCATCCATAGGTCTGCCGCTCGTGGTAGCCCATCTGGAAAATATTGACGTACTGACCATTGGTCGCCCACACCGCTGAGGGCGAGAGG
>JACCVK010000271.1 GCA_013698195.1 Actinomycetota bacterium
GGTCGATGCCGAGCGCACTCTCGTCCGAGACGACAGCCGCTCGGGCAGAGCCGCCTTCGCGCAGTCGGAGGACGAGAGCGCGCGTATCGACGTCCTCGAGCCCGACAAGCCCGTGCAGACTGAGCCAGTCGGCCCACTCCCTCCCTCCGAGCCGGCGCATGATCGCCGCCTTCGCATGCGGCCGGTCGGACTCTCCCCGCTCGTCGGCGACGCCGTAGTTCCCCACCATCGGCGCCGTGAAGCAGACGAGCTGCTCCGCGTAGCTCGGGTCGGTGATCGTCTCCTGGTAGCCCGTCATCGCGGTCGTGAAGACCGCCTCGCCGAAGACGGCGCCCTCGGCGGCGACAGACCGTCCGTTGAAGACGGTTCCGTCCTCGAGCACGAGGTACCCGAGCCCGCTGCTCATGCGCAAAACTCCTGCTTGTAACTGATCGCTACAAGGCTCACTCGCCAACGTCCTGGTTGTGGTGGACGAGACGGCCGTCGGCGACGGTCCTGAGGACCCGGCCCCGGAGCGTCTGCCCGAGGAGCCAGGAGTTCTGCGAGCGCGAGCGGAAGCCGTCGGGGTCGACGCGCCACTCGTCCTCGAGATCGAGCTGGACGAGGTTCGCGCGGGCGCCGATCTCGATTCTCGGCTCCGCGAGGCCGAGCGCTCGGGCAGGGCCGGCAGACATGCGTTCGAGCAGCGACTCCAGGGAAAGGACTCCGGGGCCGACCAGATGCGTGTAGAGGGCGGAGAACGCGGTCTCGAGCCCGGTCACGCCGAAGGGCGCCTCCTCGAACGGCACATCTTTCTCGTGCTGCGCGTGCGGTGCGTGGTCCGTCGCGACCACCGCGATCGTTCCGTCTCGTAGCGCCTCGACGAGCGCGTGCCGGTCGTCCTCCGAGCGGAGCGGCGGGTTCATCTTCACGTTCGGGTCCAGCGAGCGAACGGCCTCGTCCGTGAGGCAGAGGTGATGCGGCGTCACCTCACCGGTGGCCGCCACGCCTGCGGCCTGGGCCGCACGCAGCGCCTGCACCGACTCGCGCGCGGACATGTGCATGACGTGCAGCGGCCGGCCCTCGAACTCCGCCAGCGCCAGGTCGCGCTCGACCATGACGCTCTCCGCAACCGAGGGATAGCCGCCGAGCCCGAGCTCGGCCGCAACCGCGGCCTCGTGCGCCTGCCCGCCGCGCGAGAGGTCGGGGTCCTCGCAATGGAGCGCCAGCCGGAGACCGGTGAGCTCGCTGTACTGGAGCGCGCGGCGCAGCAGACGGGCGGAGACCACGGGCAGCCCGTCGTCCGTGAACGCGGCAGCGCCGGAAGCTGCAAGCTCAGCCATCTCGGTGAGCTCGCCGCCGTGCAGTCCTTTGCTGATTGCGGCCATGAAGCCCGTCGGCACCACCGCCTCCGCGCGAGCCAGTGCGACGAGGGACCCCAGGACGGCAGCCGAATCCACCACCGGCTCGGTGTTCGGCATAGCGAGGATCGCGCAGTAGCCGCCCGCCGCGGCGGCTTCGGTTCCCGAGCGGATCGTCTCCTCGTCCTCGCGCCCGGGCGTCCGCAGGTGAACGTGGGGATCGACGAATGCCGGGGCAATGACCGACCGACTCGAGCTCGACGGCTCGAGTGCCGTGATCACGCCTTCGGCGATCGAGATCCTCAGGCATTCGTCCATGCCTTGGACGGGCGCAACCACACGTCCTTCGAGCGTCAGCGAATCGACTCGGCCGTTGCGGCAGAAAAGAGTCACGCCACCACCACGGCCTCTGCGACTCGGGCGGGAGCAACCGTGAGCAGGTCGTAGAGCACGGCCATCCGGACGACGAGACCCGCCCGGACCTGATTCGTGACGAGTGCGGCGGCGGAGTCGGCGACGCGAGGGTCGATCTCGACGCCGCGGTTCATCGGCCCCGGATGCATCACGACCTGGCCTGTCCGGACGCGTGCAGGCGTGATCCCGTACAGGGCGGCGAACTCCCGGAGCGATGGCACGAACGCCGCGCCCGGCTCCATCCGCTCCTGCTGCATGCGCAGGACGTAGATC
>JACCVK010000272.1 GCA_013698195.1 Actinomycetota bacterium
TCGAGGGCCTGTAGCTCGATGTCGACGACGTCGTCACCCAGCCGGCGGCCATTCGGCCACCCCTGGTTGTCGCCGGCGAGCACGCCCAGTCGCTTCGGGCTCTGCGTCACCGGAATCGTGAGATTCAGACGCAGCACCTCGGCGAGACGGCCCGTGTTGGCGTTGAGCTGCGGCACGCCCGTGAGGAAGACCGCGACGAGATCGTCACGATCGGTCTCGGGAACGCCGAGCTTGTAGAGCTGGTTGAACACAGCCGCGAGGATCGGGGTGTCGTAGTACTTCCGGAACCGCCCCTCCTGCCAGGGCTGGAGCGTGTTCCACTGATCCTTGAGGCCGGTCGGGATGATTACCTCGTTGACGAGCGGGTTGGCAAGCCGGTTCACCTGGATCCAGGCGCCCGAGTTGCGTGTGCCCGCAACGCGTCGGGTCGTGACCTTGCGGCGATCGACCGAGCCCCAGACGCCGATGATCCCGTTCTTCGCCTGCAGCCGCGCGATCGGCACCTGCACGCCGAACGTGTGGACGCCGTAGCCGGCGAAGAAGTCCTTGCCGCCGCCCATGTTGCCGGTGCCCTTGCGGATCGCGACGAGGTCGAAGATCGCGCCGATGTCGCCGAAGAACGGATCGTCACGCTGCCCGGCGAACGCCCGCGAGCTCCCTCCGTCGAACGAGAGAATCGACTTCGTGACGAGCGAGCGGTAGTTCGGAGTCGAGCGAGGTCCGATGTTGTTGGGAGGCGTCGTCCCTCGTGCGACGACCGTTGCCTTTCCGGCCCGTGTGACGCGTGAGACCGTGAACGGCTGGGCCGTGTCGCCGAGGAAGAACGGGCCTGTCTTCGTGCGGAACTGGAACCGGTACGTGACGTCCGGACGCGCGTCCCCATTCGTGTCGACCTTGAGGTTGTACCGCGCGTTCGGCGAGAACGTGTACCAGTTCGGTCCGGCGGCTGGATCCTCCGCGGGGATGACGTTTGCGAGGATCGTGACCGTGCCCGGCTTGTCTGGGCTCCGGAACGCATAGATGTCCGTGAGGTCGGCGGACGGGTCCTCCGCGATGAGCGGAGCTTCCCGATGGCTCGAGGCCGTGCCGTCTCCCGGACCGAGAGTCGCGGCGCCGACGGCTGCTGCTACTGCGAGCAGCGCACCGACGGAGACCGCGGCGATCCCTCTTGACATATTCACTCCTTTGGCCGTGAGTCGAGGACGGCCCTTGTTCGCGGGCGGTCGAGGAGCGGTTCGACGGGCCGGATCGCCCGTAACCGAGACTGAACCGGGCGCTGTCAGTGGGCGAACAACGTCGATGGCAGCTGTTGCGATCACCGTGTTAGCGTTGGGCCACTCCGAGCCCACCTGGTCGATGCGCCGTCAGCATGCCCATCTGTCCGACGAAGCCCTCGTCGCGCTAGTTGCCAGAGGCGACGAGCCCGCGCTGGCAGAGCTCTACGACCGGACCGGTCGCGTGGCCTATGGTCTAGCCCTCCGGATCGTCCGTGACGAGCGGCTCGCAGAAGACGCGGTGCAGGAAGGCTTTCTCGCCGTCTGGAGGACCGCCGCGGCCTTCCGCGCCGAACGAGCGAAGGCGAGCACCTGGATCCTCACGCTTGTGCACCGACGCGCCGTCGATCTCGTCCGCCGCGAGGAGCGCCGTCGAACAGAGCCGCTGCCGGAGGAGATCTCGGTGAGACCTGGCGAGGCCGAGACGCCTACGGACGAGGCCGCGTGGCTCCGCTACGAGCGCGAACGCGTCCAATCGGCGCTCGCCATTCTCCCGGACACGCAACGCGAGGCGATTGAGCTGGCCTACTACGGCGGCTACTCTCAATCCGAGCTCGCCGAGCGGCTCGGCGTCCCGCTCGGCACGATCAAGAGCAGGATGTTCGCCGGCCTCGCGCGCTTGCGCGAGCTTCTCGACGAATCTCAACAGGAAGGGTCATGGAGACCGGAATTCACGAGCTGACGGCCGCCTATGCGCTCGGCGCACTGGAGCCCGACGAGCGCCGGGAGTACGAGACGCACCTGCGCGGCTGCGAGCCGTGTCAGGACGAGCTCGCGTCGTTCTCGAGCGTCACCGAAGCGCTTGCGGTTGCTGCTTCGGGGCCTTCTCCACGGCTGGAGCTCCGCGATCGCATTCTCACGGCGGTGCGCGCCGAGCCACAGACCGTGGTTCCCTTCGCGCCTCGTGGCCATCGTGCTCTGGCCGCAGTCGCAGCGGTCGCCGCCGTCGCTGCCGTCGTCGCGCTCGCGATCGGTCTCTGGGCAACGCAGCTCTCCGGCGACCTCGACGAGGCACGAACCGCGCTGGAGCGGGAGCGCGCCACGGCCGCCGTTCTGGCAGACCCCGACGCTCGCAACGTCGCGCTCGAAGAAGGTGAAGGACGCCTCGTCGTGGCACCGAGCGGCCAGGCGGTTCTGGTGCTCCAGAACCTCGACCCGGCACCGGCGGGAAAGACGTACCAGATGTGGATCATGGGTGACGGAGATCCGCAAAAGGCCGGGCTCTTCTCAGGCCAGGAAAGCGTGGATGTCGTGGGCGTCGACGGAACCGTCCAATCCGCTCAAGTCGTTGCAGTGACGATCGAGGACGCGGGCGGAGCCGAGTCGCCGTCATCCGAGCCAATTGCCGGCTCGGTGCCCGTCTAAGCCTCGCCTGCGCGCCAAGCTGTAACACTTCACGCCTTGCGACGTCCCAGGCGCACGGGATCTGAGAAGGGGGTGCCGCCTCGCGGGCGACGGCGGGTTCGCAAGCTGAGAATGGCGGCCCTACTCGGCGTCCTCACGGTCCTTGCAGGGATTTCGTTCTCGTTCGGCCTCGTGCGCGCAGTCGCAAGTGAGGTTCCGTCGCTCGACCCCGCCGCCGAGCGCTCGGACGTGGACACGGTGGTGTACGCGTCCAACGGCCGCTCGGTCCTCGCCGTGCTCCGGGGCGACGAGAGCCGCGTTCTTGTCGAAACCGACGAGATCGCGCCGATCATGCGGCAGGCGATCGTCTCCACCGAGGATCAGCGCTTCTTCGACCACGACGGCATCGACTTGCGCGGCGTCGGCCGTGCGCTCTGGGCGGACATCCGCAACCAGGCGATCGTCGAGGGCGGCTCGACCATCACGCAGCAGTTCGTCAAGAACGCCTATATCCGGAACGAGCGGACGATAGCCCGGAAGGTGCGCGAGGCCGCACTCGCCTGGCAGCTCGAGCAGCGCTGGAGCAAGGACCGAATCCTCACTGCGTATCTGAACACGATCTACTTCGGGAACGGCGCTTACGGGATCCAGCAGGCAGCTCGTACGTACTTCAAGAAGAGCGCCAAGGATCTCGAGCTCCACGAGGCCGCGCTTCTTGCGGGGATGCCGGCAGATCCGGCCCGTTACGACCCCGTGACGAACCCGGTGAACTCCCGGGCGCGACGCAAATACGTCCTCAACGTCATGCTCGAGCAAGGGAAGATCACGCCCCGAGCACATCGGCGCGCGGCCGAGGCGCCGTTGCCGAAGGAGGAGAGCATCCGGCTTCCGGACAACGCGGGGCCGGCGCAGTACTTCGTGAACTACGTCAAGGATCAGCTCGTCGCGAAGTACGGGGCCGGGCGAGAGTTCGGAGGAGGCCTCAAGGTGCAGACCACCATCGATCTCCGACTCCAGCAACTCGCTCGGGAGGCGATCGAGCGCGTCCTGCGGAACCCGGACGGCCCGGCCGCCGCGCTCGTCGCCATCGACCTCAAGACCGGCGCGGTCAAGGCCATGTTCGGAGGACGGAACTTCCGCGAGAGCCAGTTCAACCTCGCCGCGCAGGCGAGACGGCAGCCGGGCTCGGCGTTCAAGCCGATCGTACTCGCGACCGCCATGGGGCAGGGAATCTCCCCGCTGACGGAGCTCGAGTCGAGAAAGGTGTCCATCGACGCCGGCGACCGCATCTGGACGGTCACGAACTACGACCAGACGTATATCGGTCGCGTGAGCCTTTCGCGGGCCCTCGTGTCGTCCGACAACACGGTGTACGCGCAGCTCACCGACCTGGTCGGCCCGAAGGCGATCGTCAAGACGGCGCACGATCTCGGGATCAAGAGCCCGCTCGACGCCTATTTCTCCATCGGGCTCGGCTCCGTAGCGGTCAACCCGCTGGAGCTCGCGCGCGCATACGCGACGATCGGGAACGGTGGACGCCGCGTGGACGGGTCGTTGTTCGGAGACACGCCACGCGTCGTCGAGTCCGTCGAGCGCTTCCGCTCGGGACGCGAGGACGAGAACGTTCCCCAGCCCACAGAGGTCACGGAGCCGGGAGAAGCAGAGCTCCTCACCTCGATGCTCCAGGACGTCGTCAGGTCCGGAACCGGAGTTCGTGCGGCAGTTCCCGGCACTCAGGTCGCCGGCAAGACGGGCACGACCGACAACTACGCGGACGCCTGGTTCGTCGGGTTCACGCCCGAGATCGCGGTGGCGGTGTGGGTGGGCTATCCGGACGAACTCACGCCCATGCGCACCGAGTTCGGCGGCGAGCCGGTCACCGGCGGGACGCTTCCGGCACTGATCTGGAAGGAGTTCGTCAGCCGCTACGAGAAGGACAAGGAAGACTCCGAGCAGGTCTTCTTCGAGAGTGCGCCTTACCTGGGCGCGGTTCCGACTTGGGTCGTGAAGCGCGGCTCGACCTGGGTGCGCGACAACCAGTACTGCCGGGGCGCCCGGCTCATGGTTTTCTTCTCCGGGCGCGGTCCCGAGGAGGTCGCCGATTGCAAGCCGAACGAGGTCAGCGTTCCGAGCGTCATCGGCCTGCGTGAGGAGACGGCCGTCGCCCGCCTGGCGGCGCAGCCGCTCGGCGCAGAGATCGTGTACAAGCCGGCGCGGGCGGGCAGGTCACCGGGGATCGTGCTCGACCAGCGGCCGCGAACGGGCGGGTTGTCTGCGAACGACGACGTGATGCTCGTGGTCTCGAAGGCCCGCTACGGGCTACTGCCGAACTTCGTCGGCTCGAGTCTGGAGACAGCGCGACGCGAACTCGTGCGGCTCAAGCTGCGCGGGCGGGTCGTGACCGCCGACGGCGATCCGGGAACGGTTCTTCGACAGAGCCCGGCCCCTGGGGTCTCGACCGCACCTGGGCTCACAGTCAGGCTCGTGGTCGGGGACGGCTGACGTACCGAGACGCCGCGAGCGAGTAGCGCCACGGGAGCTCCGTTGCGCTCGAGATCCCGACGCGAGGGCTCGCGACGAGTTTCGGACTGACCGCTCGCGGCAGCAGCGAGAACGGCGGTCGATCGAGCGACAGTCCGTCGTGGTCGCTCGTGAGGGCAAGCGCCTGCGTCAGTCGTCCGGGGCCCGAGCAGAGGAGCAGTGGATCGGCGACTCCTCGGCGCACGGCCATCGCTTCGAGGCCGACCGTGGGCTCGAGCGCCCGCAGTAGCACCGCCGCTCCGATTCCCTGGGCCTCGCAGACGATGTTCGCGCACCAATGGATTCCATACGAGCGGTAGACGTAGAGCGAGCCCGGTGGGCCGAACATCGCCGCAGTTCGCGCGGTCGGTCCGCGGAACGAGTGACTCGCGGAGTCGCCGGGCGCGTACGCTTCGGTCTCGACGATCACGCCGCCGACGCCGTTTACGAGGAAGGTGCAGCCGACCAGCTTGCGCGCGACGTCGTGCACATCGCGTGAGAAAAGCGCGCCGAACCAGCCGGCGGCTTGTTCCGGCACCCTCAGAAGAGCTGTTCGGTTTCCGACGGACGCGCGGTCGCGGCGAGCAGCCGCCGCGCGCGCCGGCCGAGGTCGCCGAGATCCACCCGGCCTTCCTCGGCTGCGGACGCAAGTCGCTCGGCGAGATCGAGCGCTCCGTCGAGCAACGCTGAGTCGCCCGCCTCGTGACCCATGTCGTGGAGGATCGTCCGCTCCGTCCGTGAGGCAACGAGCGATTGCTCGACACCCTCTATCCAGACCCGCGTCCGCCTTCCTCCGCCCCGGTCGTCCCCGGTAAGCGGCTCCAGCAC
>JACCVK010000343.1 GCA_013698195.1 Actinomycetota bacterium
TGCGAACAGTCGGCGTTCCGCTAAGTACGAAGAACATCTCTTCAACGCCGTAGTGCATGTGCAACGAGCCTCCCGGCGATCCAGGCAGAAGCTCGGTCAAAGACGCGCCGAGCATGTCGGCCCCCAGCGGGTGCCCAAACCACCGGACGCGCTGGTCAGCCTGCAGTTCATCCCAGGGCTCGTCTTCCAAGAAGTTCAGGCGGCGCATGCGTTTCCTCCGTCTCCGTCGGGTCCTTGTAAGGAGATCATGCTCGCCTGCCCGAGCGTGCTCTCACCAGGGTTTTGAACAAGAGTGGTTCGCTCCTGAAGCGATCGGACACAAAACGGTGCCCCTGAGCAGCAACATTGATGTACTGAGGACAACGGGATGGAGCTAGCCGGGCTCGAACCGGCGACCTCCTGGGTGCGATCCAGGCGCTCTCCCAACTGAGCTATAGCCCCGAGGGAGGCCGATTGTAGCGCCCCCTGGCGCGGGTCTTGGGAGTCAGGCCGGCGTCAGGGACCGGGGCGGATGGGCGAGCCGAGGCCCGGGAGAGTCGGACCTGATCGCTCGGCTGGCGGCTTGCAGATCGTCACCGGGTCCTCGGACGGAGGGAGAACGCGCGGTGTGTCTTGCGCGTGCGGAATTGCCGCGCCGCCGATGAGGATCCCGAGGACGAGGAGCCAGAGCGCCGCGGTCATGCGCGCCCACAACGGATACGGCCTTGTGCTGTCGGCCGGGGACGCGGCCGGGGCAGCCATCGCGGCTGCAGGCACAGGCGCGGGCGCGGCCGCACGCCGTCCGAAGGAACCGGGGTCGGGAAGCGCGGCCCGGGCTCTCGCGGCGAGCTCCGGATCGATCAGCGCAAGCTCGGGGCTGAGCGGCTCGTGCATGGCTCCGCATTCTGCCTCATTTGGGGTACCCCTCGCGCGGTCGCGCGCAGGTCCAACAAGTTCGCGTCGAGGCATCCACATGCCCGCAGAGCCATGCGGCTTTGCGGCCCGCTGTCCCTTCCGGCCATCTGGTGGGCGCGTCGTTCGCCGGCTACCACGAGCGGTGTCAACGACCAAAGGAGGATGCGTGCATCCACGCGTGTTGGGAATCGGTGTTGCGATGGCGTCCGTTGTGGTGGCCTCGACTGCGCTCGCCGGCGGAGGAGCAGGCTCGGCGGACAGGATTGTCGCGTGCCAGAAGCCGGGTGGCTATTTGAGGGTGGTGGTCAGTGCCTCACGCTGTCGTGCGGGTGAGAAGGTGGTGGCTTGGAACGTTCAGGGACCCGCCGGCCCCGCTGGTCCCGCCGGGCCTCAGGGCGCGAAAGGTGAGACAGGAGCGGCCGGGCCTCCTGGCGCGCCAGGAGCGCAAGGGCCGGCCGGACCCCAGGGCCTGGCTGGACCACAGGGCGCGACTGGACCACAAGGCCCGGTGGGGCCGCAGGGACCAGCCGGTGGAGGGATCGACTCCATCGCGGACCTCGAAGGCTCGGCCTGCACGCGCGCCAACGGCGCGTCAGGAACCCTGGATGTCTCTACGAACGCGAGCAATCTGATCGAGCTGCTCTGCGCCGGAGGGTCGCCGCCGCCCCCGCCGCCTCCACCTCCACCTCCGCCACCGCCTCCGCCGGGTGCGACCGAGCTCGTGATCAACGAGATCGACTACGACCAGGTCGGAGCCGATGCTGGAGGGTTCGTGGAGATCAAAAACATCGGCGCTGAGGCCGCGACGCTGGACGGGATCGCGCTCGTTCTCGTCAACGGCGGCGACAGCCAGGAGTACGCGCGCTCCGCGCTCACCGGCTCGCTCGCTGCAGGCGGCTACCTGGTCGTCGAGATTGAGGCGCAGAACGGCGCGCCGGACGGCGCGGCGTTCATCGACACGGCGACGGGTGCGTTGCTCGATGCCCTCTCCTACGAGGGTGCGATCAACGCAGCGGTGATCGACGATCAGACGTACGACCTCGTCGAGGGCACGATGCTCGCCGAGACAGTCGCCGACTCGAACACGCAGGACGGCTCGTTGTCACGTATCCCGGATGGCGAGGACAGCGGCGACGCGGCCGCGGACTGGGAGTTCACGACCACGAAGACACCAGGTGCGGCGAACGTCGCGAGTAGCTGACCTCAGCTATCTCCCGTGCCTGGCCTCATGCGCCGGGCACGGGAGCGCCCGCGTCGAGCGAGGCGTTCCTCGAGCTCCGCGAGCTCCCGCTGGAGCTCGCGGTAGCTGGCCCAGCGCTCCGCGGACAGGTCACCGCTCGCGAGGGCCGCCTGTACGGCGCAGCCCGGCTCCGTCTCGTGACGACAGTCGGCGAAGCGACAATGCGAAGCCAGCTCTACGATGTCGGCAAACGTCTCGTCGAGCCCTTCGTCTGCGAGCCAGAGATGGAGCTCGCGGATCCCGGGGTTGTCGACGACGATTCCGCCGCCGGGAAGCAGTACGAGCTGTCGTCGTGTCGTCGTGTGCCGGCCCGAGCCGTCGTCGGCCACGTCCCCGGTGTCCAGAACCTCCTCGCCGACGAGCGTATTTACGAGCGTCGACTTACCGACCCCGGACGGGCCGATGAGTGCACCCGTCATGCCGGGGCCGAGCAGCGAGCGCACACGCTCCAACCCGAAGCCTGTTCGTGTGGAGACCGCGGCGATCGGAACATGGCCGGCGATCTCTGCCAGCTCGTCGGCGATACGTTCGGAGTCGGGCTCGAGATCGGCCTTCATGAGCAGGATGGCCGGGCTTGCGCCGCTCTCCCAGGCGAGCGTCAGGTACCGCTCGAGGAGCCGCGCGCTCAGCTCGTCTGCGAGCGATGCGGTGATGAAGACGACGTCAACGTTGGCGGCGACGACCTGCTCGCGCGCGACATCCGCACCCGGGTCGTGGGCGGCGCGTCTCGAGAGTTTCGTCCGGCGAGGCAGGACGGCCTCGATCGTGGGCGTCTCCCCATTCGGATCGAGGGCCACCCAATCGCCGACGACGGGCACGTCGGACGAAGGAGTGCGGCGCGTGCGCGCCGGTAGGTGCGCTCGCACCGCGGCGGCTGCGACGGAAGCGGAGGTCAGGACGTCATAGGCGCCGCCGCGATGTGGCGCAGAGATCCTGGCTGGCTCGAGCCCGCGTTCGCGAAACCGCGCGAACATTGCGCCCCAGGCGTCGTCCCAGCCCAGCGCCTCGAGGTCGCGAGGCTGCTCCGTCGAGCTCACTCGGCGAGAGCTCGCTCCAGCGCCGGACCGAGCTCCGCGTGCCGAAACGTGAATCCAGCGTCGAGCAACCGAGCGGGAAGCGCTCGCTGGCTTCCGAGGAGAACCTCCTCGCCCATCTCGCCGAAGATCGTCTTCGCAGCGAAGGCTGGAAATGGAACGACGGTGGGCCGCTTGATCGCACGACCCAGGGCCTTCGTGAACTGGGAGTTGGTCACAGGATTCGGGGAGACGAGGTTGACCGCCCCGGAAATGTCGTGCGCGAGCGCGAAGCGATAGGCCTCGACCAGATCGTCGCTCGAAACCCAGCTCCACCACTGCTTGCCGCTGCCGACCTGCCCGCCGAAGCCGAGCTTGAAGGGGGTGAGAAGTCGCTCGAGGATCCCGCCGCGGTGGGTGAGGACAACGCCCTGCCTGAACGTGACGACCCTGATGCCGGCGGCACGAGCGGATTCGGCGGCTTCCTCCCACGCCTTTCCGACCTCTACGAGAAAGCCACCGCCGAGCCCCGACTCCTCGGTGAGGAACTCGTCGCTGCGATCGCCGTAGATCCCGATTCCGCCTGCCGAGAGGAGCGCCTGAGGACGTGGGTCGACCTGCGCCAGCGTCTGCGAGAGAAGACGAGTCGTGTTGACGCGCGACGAGACGATCTCGGCTTTCCGGCTCGGCGTCCACCTGCGGCCGATTGTGGCGCCGCTCACGTTGATTGCGGCCGAGACGCCGGTAAGTGCGTCCGCGTCGAGCGACCCGCGACCGGGATCCCATTCGATCTCGTTCGCGCCCTCTGGCTTGTGCCGGACGAGTCGAAGGACCTCGTGGCCGTCCGCTTCGAGCGCGGGCACAAGCGCGGAACCGAGGAGGCCGGAGGCACCGGACACGACGAGCTTCATGCGGTGATTCTGCCGAAGACCGGCTGCTAGGTTCGAGATGTGGCGGCCGTCACCGGTTTCGCACCGCGCGTACGCGACGGTGTTCGTGCGGCGCTTCCGCTCGTTCCCGGCCCCGTGCTGTTCGGTCTCACGTTCGGTGTCCTCGCCCAGGCCGCCGGGATGAGTGTTGTCGCGGCAGTCGTGATGTCGGGGACCACGTTCGCGGGCTCCGCCCAGTTCGCTGCGGTCTCGGTGCTCGAGGATGGAGGAACCGTCGTCGCGGCGATCCTGTCGGCGATCTTGCTGAACGCGCGCTATGCAGGCATGAGCGTCGCAGTCGCTTCTGTCTTCCCCGGCAGCCGGGTTCGCCGCTTCTTCGAGTCGCAACTCATCGTGGACGAGTCGTGGGCGTTGTCCGGCAGGTCGGGCCGGTTCGAGTGGCCGATCCTCGTCGGCGCCGGGCTTCTCCTCTATGTGCTCTGGGTCCCGAGCACAGCGCTCGGGATGATCCTCGGAGAAGGACTCGGCGATCCGAACGACCTTGGCCTGGACGCGGCGTTCGCTGCGCTCTTTCTCGCGCTCGCGCGCCCGTACCTGCGTGGGCGGCGAGCGCTCGAAGCTGCCGCACTCGCTGCGGGAATTACGCTCGTGCTTCTGCCGTTCGCTCCGGCTGGTGTGCCGCTCATCCTGGCGGCTGTCGCGTGCCTCCTGGGACTCAGGCGATGAGCGACGTGTGGATCGTCGTGATCGTGGTGGGAGCGGCGACCGCGCTCTTCAAAGCGGCCGGACCCGTGTTCCTGGGACGGCGCCGGCTGCCTACGAGGATCGACGCCGTGGTCGTCCTCATCGCGCCCGTGATGCTTACGGCACTCGTCGTGAGTCAGACGTTCGGCGGCGACGAGGAGATCGCAGTGGATGCGCGCGTGCCCGGAGTCGCAGCAGCGGGTGTAGCGATCTGGCGTGGGGCGCCGATCGTGCCGGCAATGGCCATTGCCGCGATCGTCACCGCGCTCATTCGTCTCGTTGCCTGAGAGCTAACGAAGACGCCTGAGCCGAGGTGCGCCGCGTCCGAGGAATGCGGTCGCCGCGATGGCCTCGACCAGGAGGCTGCCGATGCCGACGAGAACGAGCCAAAGACGTGGATGCCGCATGGGATCGAAGATCGGTCGTGCCGAGGCTTGCCTTGAGGGTTGCGTCCAGCGCCGCGCAGTGTGTCAACGCTGTCGGACGTGTCCGAAAGCGACAGACGAACCAGCCGATTGCCGCTCCAGCACAGGCGAACGCCTTCCACAGTGTCTGACACTCAGAACACAGAGTGTCTGACACTCAGAACCAGCGCGCCAACCCTCGACAGGCGCGGTTACCCGGCTCCGGCGTGCAACCCGAAGGAGTTTCGGACGCCAGGTGGAATGCGCAGGCGATAGGTGCGCGTCTGGCGTCTCAGGGGTGATGGGTAGTTCTCGCGCGGTCGCTGCCGCCGCGCTTGTGCTCGCGCTCGGCGCGTCGGCGCAGGGGGCGCAGATCGTCGGACGACCAGCCTCGCGAAGATCAAGGCGCCGTCCTTCGTCGCGATCGACGCCGCTTCGGGCCGCACGCTTCGCGCACACGGCGCGGATACGCGACGTCCGATCGCGTCGCTGACGAAGGTGATGACGGGACCGGATGCTCGCATCCGCGCCGGGCACGTATGGCGTAAGACCGGCTGGACGTCTCGCGCTCGCGGTTGCCTGATCGTCGCCCAGCGGCGCGGCGGGCGGTCGGTGATCGGTGTCGTCCTCGGCTCCGAGAGCATCTGGACGGACATGCAGGCTCTCCTCGACGCCGCCTTCGCGTCCTGATCGCGCTCTCTCTCCGGCGTCAAGCGGGCGGTCGTAAGACGGCGAACGGGTCGGTGACCTCGAGTTGTCGCGTTCGAAAGCGAAACGCCTCGGCCGGGCGACCACCGGTCGGCCCGGACGCGCGTCGTTTGCCGGTCGGCTCGATCGCGCCTCGTCGCAGGAGCACGCGCTTGAGGTTCGTCGCGGAGACGTCGTAGCCGAGCGCAGCTTCGTAGACGTCGCGGAGCTCCGCGAGCGTGAACGTCTCCGGTGCGAGTGCGAACCCGAGGTTCGAGTAGGAGAGCTTTCCGCGAAGCCGCTCTCTTCCCGCGAGCACGATCGAGCCGTGGTCGAACGCGGTCACGGGCAGTTCGTCGACTGAGTGCCAGCCGGTGTCGGGAGGCACGCGGGGGTCGATCCCGAGTGGGACGAGCCCGAGATAGGCCGTCGCGAGCTCCCAACGCTCCGGGTGGCGACCGGGGTCGCTCCAGGTCCCGAGCTGTTCGAGATGCGCGACGTCACGGAGGTCCACCTTCGTCGCAAGATGCCGCAGGATCGACGCCTCGAGCGTCTCGTCCGGTGCGAGGGAGCCGCCGGCCAGCGACCACGCTCCGCGGTACGGCTCGCGGCCTCGTTCCCAGAGAAGCGTCTGCAGCTCTCCGTCCCGGACCTGAAACACGACAGCGAGCACGCCGTGCGAGGGAGCGGGGGCGCTCGGTTGGTCGGCTGATGCGGTCGTGGTACACTCGGACATGAGGTTATTGCCTCAGAGTCGAAAACTACCATGAGCGCTAGCAGAAGAGCAGCTACCAGTGAACGCGTCGACCTCCTCGTGGTGGGCAGCGGGGTCGCCGGGCTCTTCGGAGCGCTCTGCGCCGCGTCCGAGGCCGAGGTCCTGCTCATCTCAAAAGGCCCGATCCTCTCGTCCACGAGCTCGCTGGCCCAGGGTGGCATCGCCGCCGCGGTGGGCGATGACGACTCGCCCGCGCTGCACGCCGAGGACACCGTGCGTGCCGGCCGCGGCCTCAGCCGGCCGAGCGCCGTTTCAGCGCTGACCGAGGAGGCGCCGGCGCGGATCCGCGATCTCACGGAGCTCGGCGTCGAGTTCGACGAAGGATTGGGGCTCGAGGGCGGCCACGGGCGCCGCCGCGTGGCGCACGCCGGAGGCGCTGCCACGGGCGATCGCGTCGCACGCGTGCTCGCCGAACGCGTGCTCGCGCATCCGCGAATTCGCGTCGCGCAGGGTGACCGCCTGCTCGACCTCGCGACGGCCGAAGGGCGTTGTGTAGGAGCGGTGACGAGCGGTGGGCGGATCGAGGCACGCGCAACGCTGGTCGCGACCGGTGGCGCAGCCGCGCTGTGGGAGCGAACGACGAACCCTTCCGGCTCCGTCGGCGACGGCATGGCAGCGGCGTATCGCGCCGGCGCATCTCTGGCCGATCTCGAGTTCGTCCAGTTTCATCCGACCACGCTCGTCGACTCGTCGCTGCTGCTGTCGGAGGCGCTGCGCGGCGAGGGCGCAGTCCTGCTCGACGAGTGGGGCGAGCGCTTTACCGATGAGCTCGCCCCACGCGATGTCGTTGCACGCGAGGTGGCGGCGCGCGGAACTGTCGTGCTCGACCTGCGGGAGATCGATCGTGGCCGCTTCCCGGCGCTCATGGGGTCGCTCGAACGCTCGGGGTACGACCCTGCGGAGACACCGATTCCGGTGGCGCCTGCCGCGCATTACACCGTCGGAGGCATCGTCACCGACCTCGAGGGTCGCTCCGAGGTCGCCGGCCTGTACGCAGCCGGCGAGTGTGCGGCAACCGGAGTGCACGGTGCAAATCGCCTTGCCTCCAACTCACTGCTCGAGTGCCTTGTCTACGGGCGGCGCGCTGCGCTCTCTGCCCTTGCGGAGCCTGATCTTCCTGCGACCGTGAGCGCCGAACCAGTGACATCGAAGCGGGAGAACGTCACGCCGGCGCTTCGTCGCGCTCTCTGGCACGACTGCGGGCTCGTTCGCGATGCGGCCGGGCTCGAGCGCCTCCGCCTCGCGCCGCACCTGCTCACCCGGCTCATCGCCGAGAGCGCGCTGATCCGCGAGGAGAGCCGCGGCTCGCACTTTCGCGTGGACTTTCCCACCGAGAGCGAGGCCTTCGAACGGCACATCGTCCTGCGGCGCGGAACGAGCCCGGAGCTCGAGACATGGCATTGACCGCGCACACCGACGCACTCGAACGAGTCGTGGAATCGGCGCTGGCCGAGGACATCGGAAGCGGCGATGTGACCACGGAGGCGACGGTCGACGAGACCGCGACGGGAACGGCCGTCCTCGTCAGCCGGGCTCCCGGGGTCGTCGCGGGTCTCGATGCGGTCGAGGCGGTGTTTCGAGCGCTCGACGCCGAGATCGAGTTCGAGCGTCTCGTTGAGGAAGGCGATGTGCTTGCAAGCCCGTCGTCCGTCGCTCGCGTGAGCGGATCCCTGCGCGCGATCCTGACGGGCGAGCGAACCGCGCTGAACCTGCTCGCTCGGCTTTCCGGTATCGCGACGCTGACGCGGCGCTACGTCGATGCGGTGGCCGGCACCGGTGTCGCGATCCTCGACACACGCAAGACCACGCCGGGCCTGCGCGCGCTCGAGAAGCAGGCTGTCGCCGCCGGCGGAGGCCGCAACCATCGCTACGGGCTCGACGACGGCGTCCTCGTAAAGGACAACCATCTCGCGGCAACCGGCACCGTTGCGGCTGTCGTCGGGCGCCTGCGCGCGGCGACGCAGCTTCCTGTTGAGGTCGAATGCGACACCCTCGAGCAGGTCGCGGAGGCTCTCGACGCCGGCGTCGACGCGATTCTCCTCGACAACATGAGTCTGGAGGAGTTGCGCGGCGCGGTCGCCCTCGTCGCCGGCCGCGCGCGTCTCGAGGCCTCGGGCGGCGTCACCCTCGACACCGTTCGAGCGATCGCCGAGACCGGAGTCGACGAGATCTCGATCGGCGCGCTCACGCACTCCGCACCAGCCCTCGACGTCTCCCTGGAGCTCACATGACGACACTCGAGATCGGGACGATGCACGAAGAGATTCGGGCGCTCGCGGCCGAGCGTGGCGCGGTCATCCTCGCCCACAACTACCAGGTGCCCGAGGTGCAGGATGTGGCGGACTTCGTCGGCGACTCGCTCGGCCTGTCC
>JACCVK010000168.1 GCA_013698195.1 Actinomycetota bacterium
CCCGCGAGATCCTTGCCGATCGCCTTCGTCAGGGCGATCACGGCCGCTTTCGAGGCGGAATAGGCGGCTGCCATGGGGTTGCCTTCCTTTCCCGCGATGGAAGCGACGTTCACGATGCGACCGTACCCCCGCTCGATCATGCCCGGCGCGACAGCACGATTGCAGTAGAAGACCCCGTCGGCGTTGATCGAGAGCACGCGCCGCCACTCCTCGTCGGAGATCTCCATGCTCGGGAGCGACTTGCCGGGGATCCCCGCGGAGCACACGAGCACGTCGATCGGACCGAGCTCGGTCTCGACTTGGCGCGCGGCCGACTCGACCTCTGTCGAGCTCGACACGTCCCCGGCCAGCGCGAGTACGTCGGCCGTCCCGGCGGCGTCCAGGTCGAGCGAGGCGACGCGGGCGCCCTCGGCCAAGAGTCGGGTCGCCACTGCCGCCCCGATGCCGCTGGCGCCTCCCGTGACGAGCGCAACACGGCCAGAGAATCGATAATCGTTCGTCCTGTTGCCCACGCTGTTCCGTCAAGCCTAAAGTCTGCTGCGTGGACATCGCTCGCGAGTCAAGCGCCGGTCGGTAGCACCGTGAGCGCCGAACCGTTCAACCCTGGACCTTTCGATCCCCGGCACGACTATCCACTCGGCACGCGGCGACCGGATCTCGTGACCACGCCGAGTGGCGTGCCCCTCACGGAGGTCACGCTCGACGCGCTTCGCGCCGGGAAGATCGACGGGGACGAGATTCGCGCTACCCCGGCGACGCTTCGCCTCCAGGCGGAGGTCGCCCGCTCCGCCGGCCGGCTCCCGCTGGCCGCGAGCCTCGAGCGCGCCGCGGAGCTCGCTGCCGTCCCGGACGAGCTCTTGCTCGCGGTGTACACGGCGCTCCGGCCCCGCCGCGCGACTCGAGCGGAGCTCGAAAACTGGGCCGCGCGGCTCACGGGCCACGGCGCCACGAAGACTGCTGCGTTCGTGCGCGAGGCCGCGAGCGCGTACGCGCAGCGGGGACTGCTCGCGGATGGCTAGCCGTCGCTTCGCGTCGCGCGCCCGGCGGCCGCTCCACCGCGAGTTGCTGGTGTCCCCGTATCCCGAGCTCGGCCTCGTCGCGTCGGACGGGCCGAGCGACCCCCTTCCCGAGCTCGTCGTCGAGAATGGGGCCGTTGCGAGGCTGGACGGCCGTGCCGCCGCCGACTTCGACATCATCGACCGCTTCGTCGTCGCACATGGTCTCGATCTCGGCGTCGCGGAGGAGGCGATGGCCATAGCGGACGAGGAGCTCGCCCACATGCTCGTAGCTCTCGACGTCTCGCGTCCCGAGCTCGTTCGCCTGGCGCGTGGCCTCACTCCAGCGAAGCTCGCGCGCGTCATCGGACGGCTCGACGCAGTCGAGCTCATGCTCGCGCTGAAGAAGCTCCGAGCTCGGCGCGCACCCTCGAACCAAGCGCACGTGACGAATCTGAAGGAGAGCCCCGCGTTGCTCGCGGCGGATGCGGCCGAGGCCGCGCGCCGAGGATTTGCGGAGATCGAGACGACGGTCGGTGTCGCCCGGTACGCGCCCTTGAACGCGCTCGCGCTCCTCGTCGGCTCGCAGACCGGGCGGCCTGGTGTGATGACGCAGTGCGCGGTCGAGGAGCGGCGCAATCTCGAGCTCGCCATCCGCGGCCTCGTGACGTACGCGGAGACGCTGTCCGTGTATGGCACAGAGCCGGTCTTCGTGGACGGCGACGACACTCCGTGGTCGAAGGCGTTCCTCGGCGCCGCCTACGCCTCGCGGGGGGTGAAGGTGCGCTTCACCTCCGGAACGGGCTCGGAGGCGCTCATGGGCTATGCCCAGGGTCAGTCGATGCTCTACCTCGAGGCCCGCTGCCTCGCGGCGGTGCGTGCCGCCGGCTCGCAGGGAGTCCAGAACGGGTCGATCTCCTGTGTTGCCCTCGTGCTCTCCCTTCCGGGCGGCACGCGCGCGATCCTCGGCGAGAACGTCCTCGCAGCTTGGCTCGATCTCGAGGTCGCCTCCGGCAACGATGCGATCGCGTCGCATTCGGAGATCCGGAAGACCGCCAAGCTCATGGGTCAGTTCCTCCCTGGGACGGATTTCGTCACCTCGGGCTACTCGGTGATGCCGCGGCACGACAACACCTTCGGCGGCGGCAATTTCGACGCAGATGACATAGACGAGTGGCTCACCATCCAGCGCGACTGGCAGGTGGACGCCGGGATCGAGCCGGTCGCCGAGGACGAGCTGCTGCGCGTTCGCGAGCAGGCCGCACGCGCGATCCAGGCCGTGTTCGCCGAGCTCGGCCTCCCGTCTGTGACCGACGCCGAGGTCGTGGCCGCGACGACCGGCTACGACTCGAGCGAGATGCCCGACCGCGACCGCGCGGCAGACGTCGAGGCCGCGGACGACCTGCTCGCCCGAGGCGTGTCGGGGCTCGACGTCGCGCTCGCCCTCGACAGGCGCGGCTTTGCGGACGAGGCCGAGGCGGTTCTCTCGATGCAGCGCCAGCGCGTCTCGGCCGACTACCTGCAGACCGCGGCCGTTATCGCCGCCGATGGTGTCGTCCACTCGGCGGTCAACGACCCGAACGAGTACTCCGGTCCCGGGACGGGGTATCGGCTCGAGGGTGCGCGCTGGGAGCTCCTCCAAGCGCTGCCGAACGTCGTCGACCCTGCGCTGCTCGCGGGGATGGAGGAAGCGGGAGAGCCGATCGTGGTCGAGCGCGGCGAGTCGGCGCGTGGAGACGACCCGACGGAGGTCGTTGTCGCTGTCGGCCCAGCGTTTGCAGACACGATCCGGGCGACGATCGCCGACCTTCCTCATCAGAGCGTGCTCGCAGCGATCTGCGACGGCATTCGGTCGGAAGGTGCGATGCCACGGCTCGTTCGCATTCGGCGCGTGGCCGACGTGGCGTTCATCGCGCACGACGGCGCACGACTCTCCGGCTCGGGGATCGCTCTCGGACTCCAGTCGAAGGGCACCGCGGTGATCCACCGGGCCGATCTCGAGCCGCTCGACAATCTCGAGCTCTTCGGGATGTCGCCCCTGTACACGCTCGAGTCGTATCGGGCGATGGGGCGGAACGCGGCGGGTTACGCGCGCGGGAAGCGGGTCGGCCCGGTTCCCACCGAGCTCGACAACTTTGCCCGCGCGAAGCTCATCGTGACGACGACGCTGCTGCACGCCCGCGAGACGCAGGCCGTCCGCGGCGGTGCCGCAGCGGTAGAGCTCGAGCTTGCCGCGCCCGTCGCCTCCACCGTGGCCTCCACCCAAGCGTGAAGATCGAGTTCCTCTACTGGGAAGGGTGCCCCTCGCATCCGGAGGCCCTCGCGTTGCTCCGGGAGGTGCTCGGTGAGCGCGGCATCTCCGACGCGGTCGAGCTGCGTGAGGTGCTCACGCACGAGGAAGCGGTCGAGCTCGCATTCCCTGGGTCGCCGACGATACGCATCGATGGCCGCGACGTCGATCCTCCCGGTGCAGAGTGGCCGCCTGGCTTGAGTTGCCGCGTGTACCGTCTTTCCGACGGACGCGCGTCGCCCGTTCCCAGTCGCCAGCAACTCGAGGAGGCCCTGTCGTGAGTGTCATCGAGACCGCCCCGGCCTTTGACCTGCCCGGCGTCGACGGACGCAACCACTCGCTCGAGGAGTACGCGGACGCGCCCGTCCTCGTCCTCGTCC
>JACCVK010000356.1 GCA_013698195.1 Actinomycetota bacterium
GCCGTTCGCCTTGCCGCCGAGCCCCGTAACCACGTCGCGGAGCGAGCGATCGTTCATGTCCAGGCAGCGTCGCCAGGAAATCGAGAGCGGGTCGATCCCGAGCTCGTTCCCGTGCATCAGATGCGCATCGATCATCGCCGAGAGGAGGTTGTTGGCAGCCGTGATCGCGTGCAGGTCACCGGTGAAGTGGAGATTCAGGTCCTCCATCGGGACGACCTGCGCGTAGCCCCCTCCCGCCGCTCCACCCTTGACGCCGAACACCGGGCCGAGCGATGCCTCGCGCAGGCAAAGCACCGGCTTTCGGCCCAGCACGCCGAGGCCCTGGGTGAGCGAGACCGAGGTCGTCGTCTTGCCCTCGCCCGCGGGCGTCGGCGTGATCGCCGTGACGTTGACGAGCTTCGCGTCCGGCCGGTCGGCAAGGCGCTCGATCACGGACAGGTCGACCTTCGCCTTGTAGCGCCCGTACTGCTCGATCTCTTCGGGCAGGAGGCCGATGTCTTCGGCGATATCGCCGATCGGGCGGAGGTCCGCCTGCTGAGCGATCTCGAGACTGGAGAGCATCTGGGTCGTCATCGGTCTCCTGGCGTCTAGTGGCTTACCGCGGCTGCCGCGAGTTCCGAGACGAGGGTGTCCGTGTGGAAACGCTCGAGCGCAAACGGCGCGATCAGCTCCGGAGTCTTGCCGGTCGCGACGAGCTCGGCGAGCGTTACGCCCACGATCGGCGCCGCCTTGAACCCGTAGGTCCCCCACCCCGTCGACACGTGAAAGTTGTCGACCTCGGTCTTCCCGAGGATCGGGCTGTAGTCGGGCGAGAGGTCGCACAGGCCGGTCCAGGTGCGCAGCAGCTTGGTCCGCTCGAGCTGCGGGAAGAGCTCCAGTGAGTGACGCGCAGATGTCTCGAGGAACGAGAGCGTGCCGGTGCCTTTGTAGGTCGTGTACGGCTCGATCTCGGCACCGATGAGGAACTCGCCGCGGTCCGTCTGCGACACGTACACGTGGAGCTGGGACGAGACGATGACCACGTCGAGGAACGGCTTCAGCGGCTCGGTCACGAACGCCTGGAGGATGTGCGTCGTGATCGGAAGACGCACGCCCGCGAGGTCGCCGACGAGCGTCGACCAGCCCGCGGTCGCGCTCACCACCTGCCCGCACTCGATCCGCCCGCGGTTCGTCTCCACCACCGTGACTCGGCCGTTCGACTGCTGGAAGCCGGTGACCTCCGTATACGGGTGGATGTCGACGCCTCGGCGATCGGCAGCGCGCGCGAACGCCCAGACCACTGCGTCGTGGCGGATGATCCCGCCCGGAGGGTGGAAGAGCGCGCCGAGCACCGGCCAGGTCGGACGGTCGGAGAGATCGAGCTCGGGACAGAGCGCGGCGATCTCTCGCGGCCCGACGACACTCGACTTGATCCCGAGGAGCTTGTTCACCTCGGCCCGCTCCTGCATGACCACGAGCGCACGATCCGAGTGAGCGAGTGTCAGGTGCCCGCGCTGCGAGAACATGAGGTTGAAGTCGAGCTCCTTCGATAGCCGCTCGTAGAGGCGCACGCTCTCGCCGTAGAATGCGGCTCCCTCGGGTGTCCGGTAGTTGGAACGCACGATCGTCGTGTTCCGCCCAGACGCCCCCGAGCCGATGTAGGACTTCTCGAGGATGCAGACGCTCTTCGCGCCGTGCTCCTTCGCGAGGTAGTACGCCGTTGCAAGCCCATGCGAGCCGCCCCCGACGATGACGACGTCGTAGCGGCGCTTGAGCTCTCCGCGCGATCGCCACATCCGCTTGGGGAAGAAGATCTCCTTCATGCCCGGTGTGACCTCCCGCCGGCCAGCCCGGCGAGCACGTCGAGCACGACCTCGACGACGTAGTGACCGAGCTCCTGCGGGAAGTAGGCGCGGAAGCGCTCGCCCTCGTCGCGAACGAGGATTGCCGAGATCCGCGCAAATCCCCCTGCCGTCGGAAGCGCGCCAGGATCGAGATCCGTCAGCCGCCGGAAGAGCGTCTCCCCTTCGAACGCGAGCCCCCCGAGCGCACCCGTCATGTCGTACGCGAGGACGCCGTTCGCACGGGAGCGGTCGATCGCCGCGAGCGGGTCGCCGGTCAGGAGGAAGCCCCGCCGCGGCGTCAGGCGAATGAGCTCGTCGCCCTCCGCAAGCCCGACGCGGGCGAGGTCGCCGCGGAGCTCGACCTTGCCGTCGGGCGAGAGATCACGCAGGCTCTCCGGGGCACCGACGAGCCCACGCTCGAGTGGCGATGCGAGGGTCTCGGGTGTGCACCGCGCAGGTGACATGAAGTAAAGCGCGCTCATGACCGCATGCGCTCCCCGGCCGAGTCGAAGAAGGCCCCGTGATGCACACGTGCGCCAACCAGACGACGGTCGACGCGGACCTCGAAGCGCGTGCCGGCGTCGGCACGATCCCGCGGCAGCCAACCGAGCCCGATGACGGCGCCGACCTGCTCGCTCCGGCGCGCACTGGTCACACGCCCTGCGGGTTGGCCCTCGACCACGATCTGCGCCCCTTCAGCCGGGACCACGTCGTCCTCCATCGTGAAGCCCACCAGCAGCTCGCGCTCGTCCCGCTCGGCGAAGTGCTCGAGCGCGAATTTCCCGACGAAGTCGTCCTTGTCCATCTTCGGCAGCCAGGGCATCCCGGCCGACAGCAGGTTCGACTCGGAGTCCGTGTCCTGGCCGACGATGACGTGTCCCTTCTCGAGGCGCAGGATGCGCTGAGGCTCGAGCCCGAACGGCCGAGCGCCGTCGGCGAGCAGGCGATCCCACAGATACTCGGCGGCGGAACTCGGGAAGTGGAGCTCGTACCCGAGCTCGCCCACGAACCCGATGCGAAGCGCGAGGCACGGAACTCCGGCTACCTCGATGTGCTTTGCATCGAGGTACCGGAACTCGTCTGCCGAGAGCTCGTCCTCGGTCAGTCTCTGGAGCGCGTCGCGGGACCGCGGGCCGGCAAGGTTGAGCGCGGCGAGCGCGCCGGTCACGTTGACGATCTCGGCGTCGTAGCCCCACACCGCGTTCCACCACTCGAACCACGCCGTGACCGCATCGGCGCCCGTCGACGTCGTCGTCACGTAGTAGAGGTCGTCCGCGAGCCGCGCGACGGTGCCGTCGTCCATGATCCGACCGCCGTCGCTCGTGAGCACGCCGTACCGGATGCGTCCCGCCTTGAGGTCGGCGAATCGATTCGGGTAGAGCCGCTCGAGGAGTTGCGCCGCCTCAGGACCTTCGACGAGGAGCTTCCCGAGCGTGGAGACGTCGATCACGCCGAGCGACTCGTGCACCGTGCGCACCTCGTCCTCGGGGTGCTCGCCGTACGCGTACGGTCGTTTCCACGGCCCCGCCCACATCATCCGGGCGCCGAGTTCCTCGTGCCGGAAGTGAAGCGACGTCCGGCGAGTCGGCTCGAGATGTCTGCCCGCGAGCAGCCCGAGCTCGACGGGCGCCCACGGCGGACGAGCCGTCGTCGTACCGATCGTCGCCTCGTACGTGTGCAGCTCGTGTGCGTAGAGATGGATGCTCGGGAGCTGGCAGAGCTTCCCCTGGCATGGGCCCATGGTCACCGTCGTGTACCGCTTCGAGAGCTCGATCGAGTCGAAGCCTTCCTCGATCGACCGCTTCACGTCCTTTGTCGTCACGTCCTCGCAGATGCAGACGAAGCACTTGCCGCTGCCTTCGTAGGCAGCGGCGCCCTCTGCTCGCACGATCCCCTCGCCCGTCACCGAGCCGACCGCCTCGATCCCGGCGGGAAGATCTCTCGGTACGAAGACCTTCAGGCTCTCGTCGTACTCAACCCGCCCGCCTGCCTGAGAGAGCAGCGAATAGGCGGGCTGGCGGCCGCCGGAGACGACGACGAGGTCGCACTTCGTCTCCTCGCCGTCGACGACGACGCGGCGAACGTGTCCGCGACGCCCGTGCGCCTCGAGCTGCCGTGCTCCCTCGCGTAGATCGACGACGCGTGGTACCGCCACGCCTGCTTCGCGCAGGGTTTCCGCGATCTCGGGCGCGCGCTCGTCCGCGGCGAGCACGATCGCCCGCTGCCCGGGCCGCAGCGAGAAGTCTCTGATCAGCCGGCGCGCGGCCTCCGGGAGCATGACGCCCGCCAGGTCGTTCCCCGGAAACACGAGCGGTTGCTCGACCGTGCCCGTCGCGACGATGATCCGCTCGGCGCGGTAGCGGTAGAGAACCGTGCCCGAGTCGACGGGCACGAGCTTGCCTTCCCAGATTCCGAGGGCGCGAGCAGGCGCGAGCACCTCGACACCGGGGAGCTCGACGTCTGCAAGCCTGACGCTCTCGTCGACGAGGACGACGCCGGGCCCGGCCGTCGCCGCCGCCAGAGCAGCCGCCCGGCCGGCCTGGCCGCCGCCGATCACCAGCACCCGAGCGCGCCGGTGCTCGACGTCGTACCGGCGGGAGTGACCTGCGTGCTCGTCGAGGCGTCCGAGCCCGGCAACGCCACGTAGGAACTTCTCGTAGACGGGCCACATGAAGCGCGGCCGGATCATCGTCCGGTAGTAGAAGCCGACAGGCGTGAACGGCCCGCCGAACTTGTCCACGACGCTCAGGAAGTCCATGTCGAGTCGCCCGAGGACATTCTGTGGCGTCACGACGGCGCCCTCCCGAAGGGGCTCGACGCACACGCGGACGTTCGGTACGCCGTCCACGGTCATCATGCAGTTCGGGCAGTGCCCCGAGCAGCAGAGAAGCCCACGCGGCCGGTGGTACTTGAACGAGCGGGAAAAGACGCGGCGCCCGTTCGCGAAGAGCGCCGAGCCGATCGTGTCGCCGCGGAAGCCCTCCAGGCGGTATTCGCCGAGCCTGAACCCGAGCGGCTCGGCGCGGTCGATCAGCTCGCCGGGCTGTGCCGGCAGCCTCATGTGCCTGGCTTGGGGAGGCTGACGGAGATGATCTCGTTCGTGCGCGTATCCCGCTCTGCGAGGAACCACTCCCCGCACCCCTGGCGGTGCTGCCACCACTCGCGCTGCCGGCCCGCGACGTTGTCGCGGAAGTACACGTAGTCCGTCAGCTCACGGAGCGTCGGCGAGGATTGCGGCCTGCGGGTGACCTCGCCGGAGTACGCAAACTCATCGACCGGCCGTGGCCCGCAGTGGGGGCATGCCAGCACGAAGGACATGGGCGACCGTCAGCTCCGGAATTGCACTATCAACAACGGTGTGCCACCATTCGCAACGGAGACCGTACACCGAATGGCTCGCACCCGTCAACCATCGGCACGCCGGATCGGCGCCGCCGCGAGGGCGATCACCGTCCTCGACACGGTCGCAGACGGAGGCGAGCTGGGAACCAACGAGATCGCACGACGAGCGGGCATGACCCCGAGCACCGTATCGCGTCAGCTGGGGACGCTCGCCGCTTCCGGCCTCGTCGAGCGCGTCGCCGCCACGGGCCGCTACCGGCTCGGTTTGCGCATCGTGCATCTCGCGAACGCGCTCCTCGCACGACTCGACGTCCGGGCCGTCGCCCGCCCCCACCTCGAGGAGCTGGTTCGTCAGACCGGCGAGACCGCCACGCTCTCCGTGCCGGGCGACAACGACGCGATCACGATCGACTTCGCCTCCGGCACCCACCAGATCCAGCCGGTGTCCCGGCTCGGGCGGCCGTCGATCGCACATGCGACCTCCGCGGGAAAGGTGATGCTCGCCTTCTCGCCGCGCCCGTTACCCGAAGGATCGCTCCATGGCTACACGCCGCGGACGATCACCGACCCGAAGAAGCTCGCCGCCGAGATCGAGCTGGTTCGCGAGCGGGGCTGGGCGGAGGCGATCGAGGAGCGTGAGACCGGCTTGAGCGCGATCGCGGCTCCGATCCGCTCGAGTCGAGGCGAGCTGGAGGCGATCGTCGCGCTCCAGGGCCCGAGCTCGAGGTTCGATGCCGCGGCGGTCGAGGCGGCGCTGCCCATGCTCCTCGAGACGACGGCAGCGATCTCCAGCGAGCTCGGCTGGGACTCGGAGTGACGTGGCACTCGAAGGCCCGCCATCAACGATCGTCGTCGCCGATCATCTGCCAGTCTGCGAGCCTGAAGCCGGCCGCGAGCGGCACGCCGGGCTTCTGCCACATCACCTCGTGCCAGGCGCCGTCGGGGTCATGGAAGCTGAAGCTCAGCATCGAGCCCATGTCCGTGACGAGGCCCCCTTCGGACGCGCCGGCGC
>JACCVK010000023.1 GCA_013698195.1 Actinomycetota bacterium
CATCGTCTGCGACGAGTGCCCCCACGACAGCGCCGACGATCGACGGCGGAGCGGTCCACGCGACGATCCGCCAGTCGACGCGCCCCTCCCGAAGATGTCTGAGCGCCCCGGCTGCGGCGGAAGCAGCCGAGATCGCGATGTTCGTTCCTGCGGCGGAAAGCGGGCTTCCAGTCAGGGCGACGATGAGCGGCAGTCGCAGCGTCCCGAGGACGAGACCGAGCATCGAGCCCAGGTATCCCGCGACGAACGAGCCGGCGAACGCTAGTGCGAGCTCCCAGGCTTCCAGAGCGGCTCCTCCCGGCCTTCGAACGCGTTCGCCGCGCGGGCGAGGATGAAGAGCAGATCGGAGAGGCGGTTGAGATACCGGATCGCAACCGGGTTGATCTCGTGGACATTCGCGGCCACGAGCGTGTCGCGCTCGGCGCGGCGGCACAGCGCCCGGGCGACGTGGAGCCGCGCAGCGGCCTCTCCGCCGCCCGGGAGGACGAAGCTCATGAGCTCAGGGAGGTCCTCGTTCAGGCGGTCGCAATCGTGCTCGAGAGCACCGACCTGCCCCTCGTTGACACGCAGCCGATCGGTTGCCTCCAGCGGAACCGAGAGATCCGCCCCAAGGTCGAAGAGCTCGTTCTGGACGCGGAGCAGCACGTTTCGGATAGCGGCCGGGCACTCGCCGGCGAGCACGGCTCCGAGCGCGGAGTTCAGCTCGTCCACGGTTCCGGAGGCAGCGATCCGCTCGTCGAGCTTCGAGACGCGGGAGCCGTCCCCGAGCGAGGTTTCCCCCGCGTCGCCGCCACGGGTGTAGATCCGCGTCAGCCTGACCGGCTCGTCTCGCTCTCTTGGCACGGCCGTACAGTAGGCGCGTGATCAGACGCGCGAGCGGAGAGGAAGCCGACACCCTCGCAGCCCTCTTCCGCCGCGCGTACGGCACCCTGACCTTCCTCCCCCTGTTGCACACGCCCGAGGAAGACCGTGCGCACATCGCTTCGGTGCTCGCCGAGCGCGAGGTCTGGGTCTTCGAAGACGCGGGTGAGATCGTCGGCTTCGCCGCGTTCACGGACGGGCTGCTGACCGACCTCTACGTGGAGCCTGACCGGCGCCGGGGCGGCATCGGGAGCGCCTTGCTCGAGCACGCGAAGAGTCGACGTCCGACCGGTTCGAGCTCTGGGTGTTCCAGAAGAACGTCGCTGCGAGAAGCTTCTACGAGGCGCGCGGCTGCCGCCTGGTTCGCCTCGCCGACGGCTCCGGGAACGAGGAACGCGAGCCGGACGCGCGCGTATGCGTGGCCCTGAGACGTCGACGCTGGAACGCGCGGGTCGGCGATGGCCTCGTTATCGGGGAACGGGCGCTGGTTCTTCGCGAATCTGCCTCCCGAGGATCGACCGCGCGATCACGAGGCGCTGGATCTCGCTCGTGCCCTCGTAGATCTCCGTGATCTTCGCGTCGCGGTAGAAGCGCTCGACCGGGAACTCCTTCGTATACCCGTACCCGCCGAGCACCTGGATCGCCTCCGCGGTCTGGCGGCGCGCCATCTCGGAAGCGAAGAGCTTCGCTTTAGCGCCTTCCGTCGTGTGGGGCAGGCCTTGCTGTTTTCTCCAGGCGGCGCGGTAGACAAGGAGCCGCGCTGCGTCGATCTCGGTTGCCATGTCGGCGAGCTTCCACTGAATGGCCTGGAAGTCCGCGATTCGACGCCCGAATTGCTCGCGCTGGAGCGCGTATTCGCGCGCGACGTCGTACGCGGCCTGCGCGATGCCGAGCGCCTGCGCGGCGATTCCGATCCGGCCGCCGTCGAGCGTCGCCATTGCGACGCGAAATCCTCGGCCCTCCTCGTGCAGCAGCCGGTCGCGGCCGACGTGAGCACCCTCGAGCGCCAGATCCGACGTCGTGGAGGAGTTGAGCCCGAGCTTCTCCTCCTCGCGTGTGATCCGCACGTGCTCAGGATCGAGCACGAAGCAGGAGACGCCTCGCGCCCCCGACGTTGCGGCATCCGTTCGCGCAAAGAGTACGAAGGTGCCGGCGACCGATCCGTTCGTGATCCACTGCTTGGAGCCGCTGATGACCCAGCCATGGTCGTCCGGCTCCGCGCGCGTGCGCAACGCGCCGGCGTCGGAGCCCGAGCCCGACTCCGTCAGCGCAAACGCCCCGATCTGCTCGCCGCGCGCGAGCGGCGGCACGAATCGCGCCTTCTGATCCTCCGTCCCGAAGACGAGGATCGGGAGCGTCGTGGCGCTCGTATGCACCGCGACCGTCACGCCGACGCCGGCATCGGCCCGCGACAGCTCCTCGAGGACGAGGATGTACGAGAGGAAGTCGGCGCCCGCCCCGCCGTACTCCTCCGGCACGCACGCCCCCATGAGACCGAGGTGCGCGAGCTTCGGAAACAGTTCCTCCGGGAAGCGGTGCTCTCGGTCCCAGTCTGCCGCATTGGGGATGATCTCGGCTTCCGCGAAGTCGCGTGCCAGCGCCTGGATCTCCCGCTGGTCTGCGGTCAGCTCGAAGTCCATCGCGACGCACTATACGGAGACGAGATTCCGGCCTTGTGCCTCCGAGCGACGAGGCTCGCTCTAGGTGGTTTCTCCGCCTCGGGACGTGCACCTATGCCGGATCGGTCGAGCACGACGGCGCGCCGTCGTCCAGAGCCCGCTCGGCGTGGCGAGCCGTCGTAGCCGGCCTGGGCGGAGCTCGGCACAGAGGACTGCAGAGGCCGCGGGGCCCCTGGAGCCGTAGAGCACACCCTCTGCATCGAAGTCCGGCGCCGCTCGCCAGCCCTCCTCCGTGAGCTCGTACGCCTCCTGCTCGGACACGAAGAGATCGGCCCCGGCGTACAGCCTGTTCCAGCCGGCCTCGTCTTCCTGCCGGAACCAGCCGTGGTCGCCCGGCTGCCCGAGCGGGACCGTCACGAGCAAGCTGCCATCTCGGCGTAGGACGCGCCGCAGCTCGCGGAGCGCGTGCAGGCGAGCATCCGCGTCGAGCTCGCCTTCCAGCCCGTAGACGGCGTTGTCCGCGCCCACGTGCTCGAGGGTGGAGACCAGCAATACCTGGTCGAACGAGCCGTCTGGAAACGGCAGCTCGCGAACGTCAGCCTCGACGGTCTCGAGACCCGCCACCTCGCGGACGGCGAGATCGACGCCGACGAGCTCGACCCCTGAGCGAAGAAGCCCGGCGAGATACGCGGTCTCGGCGAAGGCATACCCGACCTCGAGCACGCGTCCAGCCGAGCGCAGCCGTGAGAGCACCCACGGTACCTCGACGACGCGCTCGTCTGTTCCGGGCGCGGCCTGGAGCCAGCGGATCGGCTCGCCGCGTTCTCTGGCCCCGAGCCCGAGCGCGACAGCGTCGTCCAGCTCCTGCACGCGCCCGAACTCGTCGCTCGAGGCGAGCTCATGGACCAGCGTCGCCCGGGAAAGCGTTCCCTCGCCAAGCTTCGCTAGCGCACGTTGCAGGGCCTCGACGTCAGGTTCTCGGCGCAGCAGGAGGCGAAAGGCGCCCACCACGTACGCCTCGTCCGTCCCGCCTTGCACGGCCAGCTCGGCTTCGAGCCGCGCGTCGGCCATGTCAGTACTCGTAGAAGCCGCGTCCGGATTTCCGGCCCATGCGTCCAGCCGCTACGTGCTCGCGGAGAAGCGGACACGGTGCGTACTTCGGGTCGTCGAGGCCCTCGTGCAGGACGTCCATGATCGCAATGCACGTGTCGAGCCCGATCAGGTCCGCGAGCGCCAGCGGCCCGATCGGATGTGCGAAGCCGAGCTTCGCGATCGTGTCGATTGCCTCCGCTTCGGCGATGCCGTCCTGGAGGGCGTAGACCGCCTCGTTGATGAACGGCATGAGAATCCGGTTCGAGACGAAGCCGGGGAAGTCCCGCGCCTCCGCAGGGGTCTTCCCGAGAGCCCGAGCGAGCTCGAGGATTGCCGAAGTGGTGTCGTCGGACGTCTGCTCGGCCCTGATCACCTCTACCAGGCGGAGCACCGGCACCGGGTTGAAGAAGTGCATGCCGATCACGCGGTCGGCCCGATCTGTCACCGCGGCAAGCGACGCGATCGGGATCGACGACGTGTTCGAGGCGAGCACCGCTTCGGGGGGAAACACGCGGTCCGCACGGCGAAACAGCTCTTGCTTGACCGCGAGATCCTCGACCACCGCTTCGATCATGAGGTCGGCGGGCACGACCTCGTCGGCGGGCGTCACGTATGCGAGCACATCTTCCGGATCCGCGCCGCCCTTCTCGGCGAGCTTCGCAAGGCTGCGGCTCATCGCCTCGAGCGCCCGCTCGACGGCACCCGCCTCGGAATCGTGCAGCGAGACGCGGCGCCCCGAGGCAGCGACGACCTGCGCGATCCCTGCACCCATCTGACCTGCTCCGACGACGAGGACGTGCGGAAAACTCTGCCCGGCCACCGGAGGAGTCTACGGCCGCGGAGCGCCGGGAAGATCCGGCCGGGATCCCCGCTTCAGCCGCCGAAAGGACCACAACACGACGAGCGCGAGGATCGCGAAGCCGATGACGACCTTGATCGGACCTCCGCGCGGCGCGCCGCCCGCGACGACGAGCTCTCCCGGGCCAGCGGTGCTGCACAGGTTGCCGAGGAGCATCCCGTCGGTGTCTTTGGTCAGCAGCAGCCCGACGCTCTTGTCCGTGCGCTCCGGGAGGTCGCAGTCGGTACCCGACGGCGCCCGGATGACGAGGTCGCTCGGAACGTCTCCCTTGACCCGTTGCTCGACGTCCACGCGTAACAGGCGCGATCCCGCTCCGGTCCGGCCGTCTGCAGGACCGACGATCCGGCCGACGACGGCCGCGTCCGCGCGCGCGAGTCGATCCTCGATCGGCTCGTTCGCACAGACGCACGCCTGCGCCCCTTGTCCAGTCGCGACCGCTACGAGCGACAGGGCCCCCGCAAGAGCAACGAGCAACCGAGCTGCGCGGGCCGTCCCCAAGCTACAACGTGTAACTCGGCATTGTCAGACCTCGACCAGGAGCGCGTCGCCCTGCCCTCCGCCGGAGCAGATGGCGGCGAGGCCGAGTCCGCCTCCGTTCCGGCGTAGCTCGTGGATCATCGTCCCGAGGATGCGTCCACCCGAAGCGCCGATCGGATGACCGAGCGCGACCGCTCCCCCGTTGACGTTCACGATCTCCTCGTCAACTCCGAGCATCAGGGTCGAGTTTTTCGCCACGGAGGAGAACGCCTCGTTGATCTCGACGCGCTTGACGTCGTCGATCGAGCGACCGGCCGCCGCGAGCGCCCGCTCGGCCGCTCGCGCAGGCGTGCGCGCTAGATAGGCGTAGTCGTCTGCGACATAGCCCTGCCCCACGATGGTCGCGAGTGGCTCGAGGCCGCGACGCTGTGCGAATTCCTCGGAGCAGACGACGACGCATGATGCCCCGTCGTTGACGCCCGGCGCGTTGCCGGCGGTCGTCGTCCCCTCGGGATCGAACACTGGTCGGAGCTCAGCGAGCTTCTCGAGCGTCGTGTCGCGCCGAATGCCCTCGTCCGCGCTGACGTCGCCCACCGGCACGATCTCGTCGTCGAAGCGACCCTCGTCCTGGGCTGCCGCGGCGCGAAGCTGAGATCGGTATGCCCATTCGTCCTGGTCCTCGCGCGTGATGCCGAGCTCGCGCGCGACGAGCGACGCCTGCTCGACCATGTGCAGCCCGTCGAAGGTAGATGTGAGGCCGTCGAAGACCATGTGGTCGACGAGCTCGCCGTTCCCGAGGCGGTAGCCGAACCGCGCCTTCGGCAGCAAGTAAGGCGCGTTCGACATCGACTCCATTCCACCGGTGACGACGACCTCGTGCGTGCCCGTCCGAATCATGAGATCGGCGATCTCGACCGCGCGAATCGACGACGCGCAGACCTTGTTGATCGTGTCGGCGGGGACCTCCTTTGGAATCCCCGCGGCCACAGCCGCCTGCCGGGCCGGCGCCTGGCCGGCGCCTGCCTGTAGCACCTGACCGATTACGGCGTACTCGACCTCGCCGGACTCGATCCCCGAGCGCTCGAGCCCCGCACGAATCGCGATCGCGCCGAGCTCCGTCGCCGGGAGTTTCGAGAGGCCGCCGCCGAGCCGACCGAACGGCGTGCGGACTGCGGAGACGATGACCGTCCGCGTCACGGGCGCCAGCGTAGCGGGCGGGCTCGGTCTAGAACTCGAATCACCATGACGCTCGTCGGCCGGGGCGCGCTGCGCGAGTGCGATGCGAGGACGCAGGGAGCGCCCATATGACACATATGGGCGCGACAGAGGACGACGCAGCGTGCCGCGCAGCGTGTTCCGGCGACACCCGGCTTCATTGTGATTCGAGTTATTAGAGCTACGAGCGCGACTTCTGAAGTGCGCTCGCGTTGAGAATCAGCTCCTCGATCCTGTCGACGTAGAGCTCCCAGGTGAGCTCGCGCTCGACGGTTGCGCGGCCACTCGCACCTAGCGCTCGTGCGCGCCACTCGTCGCCGAGAGCGTCCTGCAGCGCGTGCTCGAGCGCGTCAGCGTCGCCCGGCGGGACGAGCCGCGCGTTCTCACCGTCGACGAGCCCGTAGCCCGAGGTGATCGCCTTGGTCCGCGTGACGACCACCGGCTTCGCGAGCGCCAGCGCCTGGAGAAGAACGGTCGTCGCGCCTGAGTAGCTGTTCTCGCGCACGGGAAGCGCGACCGCCCTCGCCTCGCCAAGCCTTCGGCGCATCTCGTCGAACGGCAGGTCGGCTTCGAGCGTGACGTTGTCCGGCCCCGGCGCCAGCGTCCGCACCCGGTCTGCGGTAGTGACGATGCGGAAGCTGCGATCGGGCATGCGACCGGCGACGTCCAGGAGGAGCTCGAAGTCACGATGCGGATCGGCACCAACCGAGATGACGTCGACGGTCGCTTCCCCTCCGAAATCCGAAAAGTGGTCGGTATCGACGCCGAAGGGGACGAACGACACGGGTACGGATTCGCCGTGGTGCGCCAGCCACTCGCGGAGGACGTTCGCTTCGTGCTCGCTGTAGGCAACGACGGCCGCGGTAGATCCGAGAGCCGAGGCGTACAGGCGGCGTATGCGCTCGCCACGCAGCCGTCCGAGCCGCTCGGGTAGGCCGATCGCCGCATAGACGAGCGGCGGCCGTAGGCGGTTGGCGCGCTTCGCGAGCATAAGCGGGATCCCGACGGTGTCGACCGTCGAGAAGACGACGTCCGCGCGGTTCGCCTCACGCAGAGAGCCGAGCACCGTCGCGAAATCGCCGCCGTACCCGCCTGCACGCTCCAGCGCTCCTTTGACCGCGGTCGAGGCGGCTCGCGCCCACGGCGGGGGCCGTTCGGGCCGTTCGAGGTTGTGACGAACGACGAGACCGCGTGCGCGCAACTGGTCGAGCCCGTAGAGCACGTAGCGCTCCGCCGAGCCTAGGGGAGACTGGAGGGCGTTGCGACGCTCCGGAGAGTCGCGAAAGGCATAGAAGACAGCCGTCATCGTCCCGGCCGGTAACCTAGAGGCTTGATGTGGGTTGTGGGCACGTCCAGCTGGGGGCCTGCGCACGGCGCATCGCGGCCGAAACGCTCCTCACCAATACCTTCCAGTATTGCCGAGCAGCGATCCGTCCACGCTGACTTGGCCCATGCCCTCCCTGAAACGCACCCACAACCCACATCAAGCCTCTAGCCACCGGCCGCTCGCGAACGCGCCTCAGCATGCACAGGCAGAAGACGAAGTTCTCACATCGCGTCAACCGGGTGTTCTCGCACCGCGCGAACGGCATGGCGAAAGCGCTCGAGCGGAGGGGCATACGAGCGACGTACGAGCTCCACGATCGCGTCCTCTCGAACCGTAAGAGCCGACGCACCTTCGCGCACGACCGACCCGAGCTCGACGAGGTGCAAGAGCGCATCGTCTCGGAGGTGGACGGGCGAGGCTACTCGGTCGTCACGTTCGGCGACCTCTTCCCGGAGGCGCACTGGCGCGAGATCGCAAGCCAGCGGGACCGCTTCGTCGCCGAGACGGAAGCCGACCTGGCCGCGGGTGGCGAGAACGTCCGGGTGCGCGAGGGCAAGGAATTCGTCGTGCGTCTGCACAGCTACGGCGCGGAGCTCGGACTCGATGACCCCTGGTTTCGTGCCTGCGCCTCACGGCGGATGCTCGACGTCGCCAACGCCTACCTCCAAATGTGGTCGAAGCTCGAGTACGTCGACGTCTGGTACTCGGTGCCGCAGCCCCCAGGAGCGCAGCGCGTCTCGTCGCAGCGCTGGCACCGCGACTACAACGACAAGCATCTCCTGAAAGCCTTTCTCTACCTCGTGGATGTCGACGAGGAGATGGGGCCGTTTCAGTACGTACCCGGGAGCCAGCCCGGAGGGCCGTATGCGGACGCCTGGGCGTGGCGACCGCTGGGTGAGAACTACCCGACCGAGGAGGAGCTCGAGGAACGGATTCCGAGGTCCGCAAGCCACGCGTTCATCGGACCGCAGGCGACGCTCATCTTCTGCAACACGGCCGGCTTCCACCGGGGCGGCTTCTCGACCACGAAGCCGCGCATCCTGGCGACTGCGACCTACTCCTCCCCGGCCTCGCTCGCATCGCTCACACAGGCGAGCTACCGCTTCACGGGCTCACTCGACGAGCTCGATGCGCCAACGCGCTTCGCGCTGAGCTGACTTACCGCTAACCGCGCTCGCAGGTCCACTCGAGGAGCGGCCGAACGACGCCGCGCCACTGGCCCGTGAAGGTGCCGCGCGACGAATCTCCCTCGGCGGGGTCCTGCACGTGGAACGACAGGGCCTCGTGGACGCTCACGTGGTGGTGAAGCTTGGGGGAGTCGATCGAGCAGACGGCCACATCGACACTGATCAGGCCTTCGTTCAGGAGGTTCCCGGGAATCCAGGCAGTCGCCACGTAGTCGCCCGGTGGAGAGGGCTCGTGCCAGCGCGGGTCTGTGTCCATGGCGTTGAACACGATCTGGCCTCCTGCGACGAGCTTCACCTTCGGAAGGACCGGCGAGCCGTCGCGGACGACACTAAATGCAAGCTCGACCCCTATCGATCGCCGGACATCGGCGTAGTCGCTCGTCGTACCGTCCTCGTCGACGACGCGTACAGACCTGAGCCGGACGAGGTCGTCCCCGGGGGCCTCCGTCGAGTCTGGCCACGTCCTGCTGGCGCCCGCTCCGGCAGTGGTCTGAAGGTAGTGAGCGACGATCTCCTCACTCGGGCCGTCGCGCACGATCTGCCCATCGTCCAGCAGAATCGTGCGATCGCAGAGCTGCGAGACGGCCTGCATCTGGTGGGAGACGAAGAGCACGGTCCGACCGGTAGCACCCATGTCCTCCATGCGGCCGAGGCAGCGAGCCTGGAACTCTGCGTCGCCGACCGCGAGCACCTCGTCCACGAGGAGGATCTCTGGCTCCAAGTGGGCTGCGACCGAGAACGCGAGCCGCACGTACATGCCGCTCGAATACCGCTTGACCGGCGTGTCGAGGAACTTCTCGACGCCCGAGAACTCGGCAATCGCGGGCAGGTTCCGTCTGATCTCACGACGCTTCATGCCGAGGATCGAACCGTTGAGATAGATGTTCTCGCGCCCTGTCAACTCGGGATGGAAGCCCGTCCCGACCTCGAGCAGGCTCGCCACTCGACCTCGGATCTCAGCTCGCCCTGCCGTCGGAGAGACGATTCGCGTCAGCACCTTGAGCAGCGTGGACTTCCCGGCACCGTTGCGACCGATGATCCCGAGAACCTCCCCCTCCGGCACCTCGAACGAAACGTCGCGCAAGGCCCAGATCTCGTCTTTGCCGTGGGGGTGCTCCTGGCGCGTTAGCCGCTTGACCGCATGAGACAGGGACTCGCGGAGCGTCCCGTACGCCGCCTGCTGCTCGCCGAGCTGGTACTTCTTCGACAGGCCCTGGGCGTCGATCGCGACGGGCATCAGATCGTGTCCGCGAAGCGCGGCTCGGAGGCACGGAAGACTGCGAGGCCCACGACGAAGAGCACTACGCCCACCGCGAAGCCGACGGCCGTTTGTGCAGGATCGGGTGCGCTGGCGTCGAGTACGGCCCAACGCCACCCCGCGATGACCGCCGTCATCGGGTTGAAAGCGAGGATCCACTGCCACTTGGTCGGGATCTCTTCGACCGCGTACATCACGCCCGAGAGCAGAGGCAGCACCTGGAGGAACACGGGGATCACGTAGCGGACGTCGCGATACCTCACGTTGACCGCGGACAACAGGAGGCCCGTGCCGAGTGCCGTGAGGACGGCAAGCCCGAGGAAGAGCGGAGCGAATACAACCGTTGGAGCCGAGGGCCAGGCGCCGTCCCGCCACATGAGGCCGATGAGGACCGGGAGGCCGACGATGAAGTCGACGAGAGGGACAATCACGGCTGCAAGCGGCAGCAACGTCCGGGGGAAGTAGACCTTGGTCACGAGCGGCAGGTTCGCGGCCAGGCTCATGCTCGAGCTCGTGAGCGAGGAGGCGAAGTACTGCATCGGCAGCACGCCCGCGATGACGAGGCTCACATACGGCGTGCCACCGGACGGGAAGTTCGCGAACTTCCCGAACACGACCACGTACACCGCCGCCGTGAAGGCGGGAACGAGGAGCGCCCACGCGATCCCGAGAAACGTCTGCTTGTAGCGCACGACGACGTCGCGCCAGACCAGCGTCGCGAGCAGCTCGCGATAGTGCCAGAGCTCGGAGACCGCCAGGTGGGGCCACCGGCTCGCCGGCTTGATCACGAACACCGGCTCCGAGCGAGACGTCTGCTCCGAAGCGGGCCTGGTTACGGGTGCCGGAGCTTTTGGAGTCTCCAGCTTGCTGGTACTCACCGAATCGATGCTAGCCGGGAGCGTGGACCGACCGTCTCACCGGCGGCTCACGTTCCCCCGCGACTGCGCCAAGTGCGGTCACGATGAAGATCGGGTAGAGGGGGAGCGCGAATTCTGGTGCAACGCCCTGCGACGCCGCGTGGATGAGGAGTACAGCCGCAGCGGCTGCCCAGAGGACAACGATGGTCCTCCAGCCGCGCGGCCGCCTCCACACGAGCGCAATGAGCCCGACCGCGAGCCAGAGCGGCGGACGCGGGAACCTCGGCGTAACCCGGTTCAGAATCTCGGTAACCCACGCCTGGCCGTCGCGGGCCGGAAGATCGGCATCCCAAGCACGCACCTGCGAGACGATCTCGCGGTACCGCTGCTGCGTCGCGGGGTCGTCCCACACGCGAGACGGGTCGTCGAGCGTGCACGAGTCGATGTAGTCGGACGCGCACCAAACGAAGCCGTAAGGCACTCCAGCGACGAGAACGTTCGCGCGAGGATCGGGAAACACCACCCCGTCCTCCTCGAAGGTCGGGGCGGGTGGGTCGGGATCGGTCTGCGCGCGCTGGGCGACGTCCTCCCGGAGCGGACGCTGCAAGAGAAACTCCCGGAACACGTCCGCAACACCCCGCACGTACGTGCCCGGGTGCTCGCGGATCGCCTCGAGCGCGGAGTCGAAGAGCACGTCGTAGTTCTCTTCCCGACCGAGGAGACGGTCGGAGAGCGCGATCAGGCGCACGGTCTCGTAGTTCGAGCCGTGGGTCAGGTACGCGTCGAGCGGAACGTCGAGGCCCGAATACGGCTCCTGCTGAAGCACCTCGAGCTCGATGAGGTCGGCGAGTTGCTTCGAACCAGACCCGTTCTCCGCCGCGATCGTCTTGTCGGCGAGAAAGACCCGCAGAAACGGCACCCACGCGCGACCGCCGCGCGCGACGGTCGTGTCGTCGTAACGAATGCCGTTGTGCACCGCCCAGGCCCCGAGGAGCCCGACCGAGGCGGCGAGGCACGCTGCAGTCCACGTCAGCCTTCGGCGCCACGACACCGGCAGCAGGAAGGCCGCGAGGGCGACCGGAAAGAGAACCTGGTTCGCTGGACGCGTAAGGACGAGGGCCGCAACCCCGGCTCCGAGCGCCGCGAAGCGCCACGTGGAGGGCCGGTCGAGCGTGCGAGCGAGCAGGAGCGCCCAGAGCGCGATCCCCGTGGCGAAGACCGCGTCGCTCGACGCCTGGTGGTAGAGCGTGGCCCAAGCCGGATAGCCGAGCAGGAGCACAGCGCTTGCGAGCGCCGGGATGCGTCCGAAGGTGAGCGCGGTCGCGCTCCAGGCGACGATCGAGGCGGCGAAGAGAAGACCGAAGACGATTTCGAGGAGCACGGTGCCGCCGAGATCCACGGGCAGCCCGACGACGAGCGGCGTGATCGGAGTCCGGAAGACCTGAAGCTCGGAGAACGGCGGCTCCGAGTCGAGGAGCTGGAGGTAGTAGACGAGGTAGTCCCAGGTATCGCGGCCCTTCGCCATCGGCCAGCCGAGCGCCTCGAGCCAGTAGACGGCAAGCGCGAGGGCAAAGAGAGCGACCGCCGCCCGGCGCGTCGGAACGAACGCGAGCAGTCGTAGCCCGGCGCGCTGAAACCGGGTCACTCTCCGGCTCCTCGCCGGACTACGCCGCGCAGGCGTCCGAGCGCGCTCCTCTCGAGCGAGGCTACTCGGGCGTCGAGGTCGTCGACGCGTACGCCGAGCGCCAGCGCGAGATCCGACTCGACCAGCGCGGACGACTCGCCGGCGTACAGAGCGCTCTCGGCCACGCTCAGGCGGCCGAACTCGGACGGCGTACCAGCCGAGTCCCCAGCCGAGCTCCCACCAGGGCCGAGCACGCGGAGCGCGTCCCGAAGCCGCGTGTCGTTCGCAAGCGTGCCGTCGGCGAGTCCCCGCCCGAGTGCGTCGTCGTCGACGACGAGTGGAGCGTAGAAGTCCTCGAGACGTCCCTCGCGGAAGGCGTGGTATGCGTCCGCCATGTGGTTCGGAATCCCTTTCTCGGCGTTTTTCTCGAGCGCAACGAACTGCGTCACGTACTTGCGCACGCAGTGCTCGAGCGAGCGCACGGGGAAGTGCAGGATCTCGAACGGGTACCAGCCACGAAGCGGAAAGAGCCCGGTGCCGAACGCCTCGTGGTTCCCGCGACCGATGCGCACATCGGCTCGAGCGCGGTGCGCCGACTTCGAGTGCGTGCTCAAGGGGTGGTGGTGAAACGCGGGCCGCGCGAGTCGCACGGTCATGCGCTCGGCGAAGAGCCCGTCGTCGCCCGGGCGAGGTACGAAGTTGCGCCAGGCGCCTCGCACCACGCCGTAGCGCGCCGGAATCGCCTCGAGAAGCTCCTTCAGTCCAGCGCCCTGCGGCCACCAGAACTCGTCAGCATCGGTGTTCAGCACCCAGTCGGCAGCGAAGTCGGTCGCCGCGAGACGTGCCATGCGCGTGACCCACTCGCTCTGACGCAAGTCGTCTCCAGGCTCGCGCAGGAGATGGAGATGACCCTCCCGCGCATAGCGCTCGAGGATCTCGGTCGTCCCGTCTTCCGAGCGGTTGTCGGTCGCGATCACGAAGTCCACGCCGGCGTTGAGATGGAACGCGATCTGCGCGTCCACGATGTCCGCCTCGTCCCGCACGAGCAACGTCAGCACGAGCTTCATCCGCGTGAGCCTAGTGCGGCATCCGGTCCGCTTCCGCGACCCACGCGACGAGCTCGGGGCGCGTGGCGAGCGCCAGAGCTCGGCGCCGGTCGAGCGCGAGCAAGGGAAGTTGCGAGCGGTAGGCGCAAATCGCGCGCCACTTGGCGAGTCGGTCTCTCGCGCCGAGGCGAGCGGGTTGGAACGTGAGCGTGGCGCCGAGTCCGACCTCGAGCCAGGGCGCGGTCGCCGGGCCAGCGCGGGAGCGCGCCGTGTACGGCTGCTCCGCGTAGAAGCCGAGCCGGTGCGCCCCGAGCGACGCGTCTGCAATCGTTCGGACGACCCACTCGTGATCCGGGTGGCTGAGCGGAGAGCCCGGGAGCAACAAGGTGGTGGCGGCACCGACCGCTTCCGCCACGGCAGCGCGAACCTCGTCGTCGTCGCCGTGACGCTCGTAGTCGCTGTCGCCGAACGGGAGCCACGTCGGGTGCGCACCGAGCAAGCCGCACGCTGCGGCGTCTTCCACGCGACGGGAGCGCGCCGCATCGCCCTCGCTCGAGAAGCCCGCGCGCGCATCCCAACCCCCCGGAGGGCTGGACGACTCGGGATCGCACGCCAGGATCGTCAGCACCTCGACTGCCGATCCTGCACGCACCCAGGACGCCATCGCGGCACCGAGCGACAGCACAGCGTCATCGAGATGCGGCGACACGACGACCACCCTGTCGCCTGGGGATTCCTGTTCCACGCGGGCACTATGATCGCGGCCTTGGCCGGCTGGCGACGATTCGTGCCCGCGTCGGCGCGGCGCCGGCTGCGCCCGCTCCGCAGTGCCTACGTCGGCTGGCGCAGGAGCCGGCCGGTCGACCTCGGCGCCTTCCGGCGCACGACCCCGATCGACCCGAACTGGGGCTTCGAGCGCGGAACGCCGATCGACCGCGTGTATGTCGAGCGCTTCATCGGCGGCCATGCCAACGACATCCGCGGCCGCGTGCTCGAGATCGCGGCGCCGGACTATACGAACCGGTTCGGCTCGGAAGTCGAGCGCGTGGACATCCTCATGGCGAAGGATGGGAACCCGGAAGCGACGATCGTCGGCGATCTCGCGGATGCGCCGCAGATCCCGAGCGACTCGTTCGACTGCGCGATCGTGACGCAGACGCTCCAGTTCGTCTACGACATCCGCGCGGCGCTCGCCACGCTCCACCGCATCCTGGCGCCCGGTGGTGTCCTGCTGGCGACGGTACCGGGGATCACGAAGATCTCGCCGCCGGAGGACGAGGAGTACGGCGAGTGGTGGCACTACACGGGGCGTTCCGCGCGTCGGCTTGCCGAGGAGGCATTCGGCGAGGGCAACGTCGAGGTCGCGTCCTTCGGGAACGTGCTATCGGCGGCCGGCTTCCTGTACGGCCTGGCGGCGTCCGACCTCGCGCAAGAAGAGCTCGACGCGTCGGATCGGCTCTACGAGGTCATCGTCGGGGTGCGCGCCGTAAAGCGTCCTTAGGACGGCTCGCCGCGGCGCAGCGCCCGCTTCGCCGTCCGGGAGACCTTGCGGTACACCCTCGTCGGCAGGCGCAGCTCGAGCGAGAGCAACCGATTCTCGAGCGTGTCGAGCCGGCGCTGGAGACGGACGACGTCCGCCTCGCCGAGCACGGCCGCTTCGACGGCGTACTCCGCGTCTTCGACGAGGGTCGGGAGCGGGAATGCCAGCGGCGTCGTGTCTCTCGGCAGCGCGTACCCCTCCCCGGCCTGGAGCTTCCGGAGCGCGTCGCGCAGGCGTGTGTCCACGACGAGGCGGCCCTCCTCCTCGCCGCGCGCGACCTCGTCGTCGCCGACCACCTGGCTCTCGTAGTACTCGCCGATCTTTCCGCTGCGGAGCGCTTCGAACATGTTCGCGTGGTACGCGGTCGGGGGCCGCTGCACGTATTTCTCGAACGCGTGCCCCTGAAGCTCGGCCTTGTGTGCGCACTGCTCGGCCGAGCGAAGCGGAAAGTGGAAGACCTCGACCGGGAACCAGCCGCGGAGCGGTGCGAACGGGCTGTCGATGACCGCGTGGTTGCCTCGCGTCAGGCGGATCTCCGGGTGTCCTCGGTGGACGACCTTGCGGATCGGCTTGTACAGGGAGGCCGGGTCGTTAATAGGCGCGAGCGCCGAGAAGCGGACCGTCATGCGCTTGAAGGGATCACCCTCGCCCGGCCTCGGTACGAACATGCGCAAGAACGCACCGACCGTGCCGTAGCGCTCGGGCACGGCGCCGAGGACGTCACGGAGCGAGGTGCCGCGCGGCCACCAGAACTCGTCAGCGTCGGAGTTGATCACCCAGTCCGCGGCGAAGTCCGTCGCCGCGAGCCTGGCCATGCGCGTCACCCACTCGTCCTGGCGCAGGTCCTCACCCTGCTCGTGGATGAGGTGAACGTAGCCCTCACGTGCGTAGCGCTCGAGGACCTCGGTCGTCCCGTCCTGCGAGCGGTTGTCGGTCGCGACGACGAAGTCGGCACCTGCGTTCAGGTGGAACGCGAGCCAGGAATCGACGATGTCCGCCTCGTCGCGGGCCAAGAGCGTCATGACGAGCTTCATCGGGAGGCCAGTCTACGAAGGCGGGAGAGCGGCCCGTGCTCGAGCGACGCGAGGCGTTCCTCGAGCGCGTCGACCCGAGACTCGGCGCGGACGATCCCGTCGATCTCGACGAGCACGGACGCCTCGCCGGCGTACGCGGCGTCATCCGCGACGTCCGCTCTGGGGAAAGTCGAGCGCGCCCGGCCGGACGCATCGGCCGCGGCGAACCCACCCTGTTCAGTGCGCAGCACGCGGAGCACGTCCCGGAGCCGGGTGTCGACAGCCAGCGTTCCGTCTGCGCAACCCGCTTCCAGCAGCTCGTCGGTCACGGCGAAGGAGTCGAAGTACTGCGGCAGGCGGCCGGCCTGATACGCCTCGTACATCAGGACCTGATGCAAGGCGAGCTCGCTCCAGGGCTTGTTCCACCAGCCGCCGCGGCATTTCCACCCGAGCTGGGCCACCGACCGGAACGAGAAGTGGAGGATCTCGATCGGATGCCAGGCACGGAGTGGCTCGAGGCTCTGGTTCAGGTTGGTGACGTCGTGGTTGCCCATGGCGACTCTCACCGTGGGGTCCGATCTGTGAGCCACCTTCTGATGAGCGTGGTAGATCGTCTCTTTCGCGCCTGGAAACGCCGGGCGCACGAGCCGAACGGTCATCCGGTCGGCGAAGAACGATCCGTCGTCGGGCCGCGGCAGGAAGTGCCGCCACGCGCCGCGCACCACGCCGTAGCGGTCCGGCAC
>JACCVK010000044.1 GCA_013698195.1 Actinomycetota bacterium
AGCGAAGACGAGCTCAAGGCCGCGCGCGCGGCATTCGACCAGCAACCTGCCCCGGAGTACGCCACCGCCGATCCTGGACTCGTTGTCATCCGTTCCTCGGGAGGCGGCGAGGGTGAGACCGTTACCGATCGTCCGGGGCGCCGTTCGACGCTGCTCGTGGACGCCGACGAGCTCACAGTGACGGAGTTCTTCTACGGGCCCGGCGAGCGAGGGGCGAATCTGCACGTCCACCATCACCATGCCGACGGGTTCCTCGTCGTCGAGGGCGAGTTCACGTTCGCGTTTCGCGACGGACCGCTCGTTCTGCCGGCCGGCACTCTCGTTCTCTTCCCTCCCGGAGTCGTCCATGGCTTCGACAACGACAGCGGCGAAAACGCGCGCTGCTTCAACTTCCACATGCCCGCGAGCGGGTTCGCGGACTACATCCGCGGACGGAACCCCGACTTCGACCAGCACGATCCGCCTGCCGACGGGGGACTGGATCCGGCGGCGATGATTCTGACCCGCCTCTCGGAGTAAGTTGCCGGCATGACCTGGGACGAGGTCGTCGCCGAGGCCACCGCGCGTCATCCGGTGAAGGAGTCGAAGATGTTCGGGATGCCGTGCCTCAAGCGGGAAAACGGCAAGGTGGTCGCCGGCCAGTGGAAGGATGGCGGGCTCACGGTCAAGCTCACGGACAAGACGCAGCGGGAGGCCGCGCTCGCGCTTCCTGGAGCGGAGCTCTTCGACCCGGGAATGGGCCGCGTCATGCGCGAGTGGGTGCTCGTACCTGCCTCGCAGGCCGCTGCGTGGAAGCGGCTCGTCGGCCAGGCGATCGAAAGCAAGCCGATCGGCTAGATGGACGACCCAGTCGTCTGTGGTCCCGGCGAGGGTGAGCTCGTCGGGACGACCACGATCAAGGTCGCGCGGCCGGAGCTTTCCCTGCTCGAGTTCGAGGTCCGGCCGGGAGGCGGAGTCGATCCTCACTTCCACAAGCTGTCGAGCGACTCGTTCTTCATCCTCGAGGGAGAGCTCGAGATCCATGTCGGAGACGAGGTTGTTCACGCCCGCCCGGGGACGTACGCCCTGGCTCCACCTGGAGTCGTCCATTACTTCCGGAACGTGAGCGAGAAGCCGGCGCGGGCTTTGAACCTCCACACACCGGGCGGCTTCGCCGAGTACCGCCGCGAGCTGCTCGAGCTCCAGGCGCAGGGAATCGAGCCGGACACGGCGTTCTTCGAGCGGCACGACGTCTTCGACGTCCCGTGACCAAGCCAAGTGGTGCCTGGCTCCAGCGTCAGGCGTTTTGGGTGAACCACGAGCTCTCCTCCTGGTCGCGGTAGACGCAGACGTTCTGGCCGCTCTCGAGGACGACGTCGAAGTAGCGCCGATCGACCGGCTCGTCCGTCCACCAGCGGTCGACGACCCGCCATTCCTCGCGCACGACCGAGACGAGTTGCCGATTCACGAGCTTCGGCGATCCGTCGAACCTCGGCTCGACGAGCGCCGGTCGCGGAGCGTTCAGTCGTCCCGCGGTACGACGAGCGCGCGTGCCTCCGGAATCCGAGACCACGGCGCCACCTCCACCACAGCGCAGACCGACCCCGTCCCCGTGCTCGCCCGCACCTGCCGCAAGCTCTCTCGCAGACGCGATCCTGCTTCCTCGCCCGCCGGTTCCACGAGCGCGAGCTGTTGTCCGGTGTGGTTCGCGAGCTCGACCGCTTCCAGGCGAAGCTCGAGCACGGGGGCGGGAAGTTCCTGGAGCTTCGGCCCGAGCGCTGCCCGCAGCCGGGCCGCCTCCGTCGTCGCATCCCGCAACGTGACCGCACGTCGCCACGAGCCGCCGTCCACAAGTCTCGCCGAGAGCGCGAGCTTCCGGTAGGGCCTCCCGGCTCGCTCGGGACGTGCGAGCAGGCGCTCGAGCAGGGAGCCGAGCGATCTCCGAAGCGTGAGCTCGTTCCCCACAGCGTCAGGGAACGTCATTGCCTCTGCGAGCTCGAACGCGGGTTTACGACCGCGCACCCGCGACTTTCTGCCACCTTGCGCAAGCCGCCATGCCCTCCGACCGTCCACGCCGAGCCTCTCCGCAACCGCGGCTCTCGGAAGTTGCGCGAGCTCGCCGAGCCGGCGCAGGCCGAGGCCCTCGAGCTCCGCGTAGCGGTCGGACGGCAAGGGAAGCAGCGAGAGCGGCAGCGGCTCGAGAAACTCCTGCTCCTCCTGTTCTTGCACGAGCATGATCTGACCGGGCCTGGCGACGCTTGCCGCGGCGAGCGCGGTGAACCGGCGACCCGCAGCGCCGATTCGCGGATCCCAGCTGGAGCCGATCGCAGCGAGCGCGCGCTCGAGAGCCGGCTGCACTCCTCCGTACAGCCGTTCGACGCCCTTCGTCTCGAAGTAGACGACTCCCTGCTCCGCCGGGTCGACTGCGAACCCTGTATCCTCGAGCCGGCGTAGCACTCCCTCCCACTCTCGCTCCACTGCTTCGGGATTACGATCGACGAGGACGAGCGGCGGGCACGTCGCGAGCGCCTCCCCCAGGCGCATCCCCGGCTTTACTCCGGCGGCCTCGGCAGCAGCCGTCACGGGGCCGAGCAGCGGCTCCTCTCCCGCCTCCGGCGCAAGCGCCGCGGGGCAGGTCGCAAGCCGTGGCTGCGCACGCAGTGCCGCTCTCAGCTCGAATCCGGGAATGAGGAGGCATGCGATCATTGGGAACGTATGTTCTATACGAACACACGTTCCCCTGTCAAGGGGGGAATTATCCCTTCATGCCGCCAGGAGCATGCGAGAGGACTCGCAGGCTACGCCCCGATCCCGACGGATCGATTCGTCGGACCGCCACGCTAACCTCAGCACCGTGACCGACGAGGCGCAAGACGGATTTGTTGAGGACGGCCCCGAGCGCGCCAAGGGTCACAAACCCGGATTTTGGACCTTCATCTGGTGGTGGATCTGGGGCCGCCCTCGACGCTCCCCTGACGATGATCGCAAGCTGTGGTGGCATGTGACGGATGAGCAAGACCAACTGAGCAAGCGCCTCCTGGAGCGCGCTCGACCGGAGCGCAACCTGGCACCGCGTAGCGGCCCTTTTTCATCGTCCGAGTCATGATCACACCCAGACTCAAGATGAAGCTGCAGGATGGCTCCGACATCAGCCTCGACGCTGAGGATCCCCACGAGGCAATACGACGCTTTGTCGACCGCGAGGGAGAGTTCGCGGGGGAGTGGGTTGAAGTCAACGAGGGCGGCGACCGTGTGCGCTACGTTCGCTATGACCAGATCACCCAGGTCTCAACGGGCGAGTCTGACTAACTAGCTGTCCGCGCGCGCTCCAGGAC
>JACCVK010000067.1 GCA_013698195.1 Actinomycetota bacterium
GGCGAACTGCACATCCAGGGCTTCAATGGGGACCTTAGACGTGCCCGGGGCGGGGGTGAGGTGCGCGTCAAGGATGAGATGCGCTTGCCGCTCATTTCGATTCTCAACGAGATCGAGAAGGGCGGGCGAATCACGGCCGATCTGAGGGCGCTGCGGGACGCTCTGGAAGAAGGACCCATCCTCCTGACGGACCAGTGACCCGCGGACTTCTCGCCCGTTCTGACAACGAAGTCGGGGTGCGCGTATGAATGCGCGTAAGAGTCACCCGTGATTCGGCCTCCGCAGCGCCAAGCCGTTCCGCTCTCAGAATCACCTGATTAGCAGGCTTTTCCGTAGTCTCGGGTAGTTGGGTGTATCTGCCTGTTTCCTATCCGAACGGCCTTCTAATCCGCGGGTCGCAGGTTCGAATCCTGCCGGGCGCATTCGCGACGGCCGGCTCAGTCCGACGCGACGGCCGCCACCGTACTCAGACGACGGCAGTGACTCGGCAGCTCTCCCCGCCTGAAGCCGTCGCGCGCACGGTGAACGCGTCGGTGCCGAACCAGTTCGGCACCGATCGTCGGAGCCTGAGCTTGTCGTCGGTCGGGCGCAGCGTGCCGCGGAACGCCGTCCGTCTTTCGTGCAGGAGGATCACGCGCCAGGTGCCGCCCGCTCGCTCGACGTCGATGTCGAACTCGACACGGATCACTCGACCCCGTGCGCTGACCCGCAGCTCGGCCTCGCTGCCCCGGCTGCAGCGTTTCTCGACCCGGGCCGGATCGTCGTCCGCGTCCGCACCTACGCTCGCCATCGCAGCGGGGGCACTACCCGCGAGGTTGGCGAAGACGAGGACACAGGCGACGAAGCCGATCCTCATCACCACGCGACGTGCCATGAGACCGATGATGCGCGACGCGTCGCCGTTCGGCAATGAGACGTACGTCCTACGACCTCTGCGACCGCAGGAGCTCGTTCCGCTCGGCCCAGAGAGCGGCCTGTGTCCTGTCGGTGACGCCTATCGTGCGGAAGACGTTGGTCAGGTGTGCTTTGACCGTCTTCTCGCTGATGGAGAGTCGGCGCGCGATGAGCTTGTTACTCAGTCCTTCGGCGAGGAGCAGCAGCACCTCGCGCTCCCTCTCGGAGAGTTCGTGGGCCTTGGGGGTGCCCGTGTGGGCGCTGAGGAGGGCGCGGGCAGCCTTGGGATCGAGTGGGACGTCGCCCGCAGCTGCGGCGCGGACCGCACGGGCGAGCTCCTCGGGTTCGGCGTCTTTGAGGAGGTAGCCGGCGGCGCCGGCGTCGAGGGCACCAAGGATTCGCTCGCGGTCGGAGAAGGAAGTCAGTACGACAACGGCGATCTCGGGTTGGCGCTCCTTGATCTGTCGGGTCGCCTCGATCCCGTCCAGCGTGGGCATCTCGATGTCCATCAGCACGACATCCGGCACGCGCTCGGCGCAGAGCTGGACGGCTTCCGCACCGTCGGCGGCGACGCCCACGAGCTCCACCTCGGCGAGCGTGGAGACGAGCTGCGACAGGCCCGCTCGCACGACAGCGTGGTCGTCGGCGATCAAGAGCCGGATCACGGGTCGGGAACCTCGAAGACGAACGTCGTCCCGCCCCCCTCGGTCGTGTGGAGCTCCATTCGTCCGCCGCGGCTTGCCGCGACCTCCTCCAGGAGGGACAGTCCGACGTGCCCTTGCCCGCGCCGCCGATCGAGCTCCGTCGGCGAGAGTCCGGCGCCGTCGTCCACGACCTCGACCCGGGCGACGCCGTCGCCTCCCGAAACCGCGACGTGCACCGTTCGCGCGCGCGCGTGACGTTGCACGTTGCGGATCGCCTCGCCGCCCGCGCGGAAGAGGAGCAGCTCCACCTCGGGGGACATTCGCAGGCCCGCCGGAACGTCCAGAGTCGTCGCGGTCCCGTGTCCGCGAAGCGGTGCGAGCAGGTCACGGAGCGCGGACTCCAAGCCCTCATTCTGCAGGTTCGGCGGGTGGATCTCGACGAGCACGGCCCGCAAGCCGCGGATGGCGTCCCGGGTGCCCGCCGCTGCGTCGAGGAGCTGTGGCTTGACGTCAGGCGCGGAGCGCTCTGCCGCCGCGCTCAGGGAGTATGAGAGCCCCGCGAGGTCCTGGACGGGGCCGTCATGGAGGTCGGCTGCGATCCTGCGGCGCTCGTCGGTCGACGCCTCGAGTGCTCTCCTCAGCAGCTCCTCGCGCTCGGCCTGCGCACGCTGCAGCCTGCCGGCCAGGCGCCAGGCCAGCGGTACCTGGATCAGCCAGAGCAGCAGCAGGCTGACGACGAGCGCTACGGCGAAGGGCAGCCAGATCTCGCGCCCGCTCGAGGCAAGCGCGCTCGAGCGCTGGTACGTCTCGAAGAGGAGCGGCGTGCCGTTCGGCGTGCGGACGCGCGTGTACACCTCGTACAGCGTCCCTTCGCCACGCTCGAACCGGTTCTCCGGCTTGCTCAGGTCGCTGGGCCCGGCGAGGGTCTCACCCGAGCGGAACGCCTCGATCTCGTCGTCGCCTCGGGGGTAGACGGCTCCGATCAAACGCGGCTCGTCGGAGTACACGATGTGCCCGTCGCGAGTCCAGAGCTTCACGCGGACAACACGTTCGCTCAGCACGCGTTCCTGGACTAGACGGTCAAGGCGCTCGAGCGCAGCCGCATCGTCCTCGAGCAGGTCGTCACTGAGGGTCGGTTCCACGATCCCGCGCCCCGCCAACTCAGCGAAGTCGCGCGTGTCGCTTACGGCGCTGCGCTGGCCCAGCTCCCGCACCACGAGTAGCGAGACGCCGAGGAACAGGATCAGCGCGGCGAGTCCGGCGAGCACGAACTTCGAGACGGCACTCGCCACCGACGGAGCCGCAGATGCGGCCCCCGACCGATCCCGATGTTGTCCAGCGTCGTTGCGCACGGCAAAGCAGGGCAGCCCTACGACCATTGTCCACTTGCGGACGGGACCACGGCGGTGCGACCGTCGAGGCGAGTCAACGACAAGGAGCAGACCTCATGAACAGCGTCACACGCCTCATCGTCGGAACCGTCCTCGTCGGGTTGCTGGCCGTCGCCGCCACACCCGTGGCATCCGCAAAGCGCGGGGACGTTCTGGCAGTCGGATCGTGCGCGAAGAGCACCACCTCCAAGATCAAGCTGAGCGAGGAGAACGGCCGCATCGAGGTCGAGTTCGAGGTCGATCAGAACCGCACCGGCGTGAGC
>JACCVK010000099.1 GCA_013698195.1 Actinomycetota bacterium
GCACCAGGCGACGTGCTCGGGTGACTCGATCATTGGGCACCGCCTTCTGCGTTCTTGACCCGGTAGCGGACGATGTCCGAGGCGACGTCCTCGGCACTTTCGCCTGCGAGGTCGGCGAGGAGGAGGGTCGAGATGTAACCCGAGACCTCCTCCGCGTCGAGAGTGTTTGGCTCGTCGTTCTCGGCGATCCAGGCCACGCCGAAGCTGTAACCGCGCTTCAGGTTAGACATCGTTCTCCTCCAGTAGTCCGTAGGGCGAGTGCTCGGCGACGAACTCGACCGAGCCCTTCGTTCCCGCCTCGACCTCGAGACGCGACGGGATCCGGTTGCCGTAGTAGTCGATTGCGGACTCGAGCCCGAGAGCGACGTAGCCCGCCTCGATCGCGTCCATCATCGCCCGGCCGGTCCGTCCCGGCCAACTCCACTGCCCGGTGTTGACGAGATGCTGAAGAGCCCGGATCTCGTCCTCTTCGGTGGCGGCCTCGTCGATCTCGAGGATCTCCATCGCCTCGTATGTGTCGGTCATCGGTCTCCTCCCTCAGAGATGTGGTGAACGTACGGCTCCTCTAGAAGCCAGAACGCCTCTTTCATGCCGAGCAGGTACAGCTCCACGTCGCTTTTCGAGCCAGCGGTGAGGGTCTTGACCGTCCCTCCATCCTTCGCGTCCAGGAGGTCGAGCCCGGTGTATCCGTTTCGGCCCTGCACGAAGACGCGAGCGCTCGAGCCCCGGCTCGCAAGCATCGAGTTTACGGCGTCCTCTTGTCTCGTCAGATCGCTCTTGGTCATCAGTCCTCCTCAGTGAGAGCCTCTGCGCAGTCCTCGCAGACGACTCGGGTGTAGAGCGCGGGTCGTGCCCAGAACTTCCACACGCGGCCTCCGGTCACGAAGTGCTGACCGTGGTCGCAGTACGCCTTGTCGGCGACGTTGGAGATCTTCCACTCGCTCGTCATCGAGCGATCGGCTCGGAGCGGCCGTCCCATCCGACGTGCCGCTCGTCGGCGCTCGCGCTCAGGCGCTCGTTACGCTCGCGCTCCCAGCGCTCCGCGTTGACGAGCAGCCCGATCGCGATGCCGACGGGGATGTCCGCCGTGTGCTCCGTGACCGTGTGCCCGTCGAAGTCGTGGATCGAGATACCGAATCGACCGCCGGACTCGTTGTCGAGCATCGCACCGAGCGCGCGGGCCGCGGACAGAAGCGCCCGCAGGCTCGGAGCCGGATCGCTCGAGGTTCCGAGGTCGCTGCGGACGTCCCGGCGCAGCTTGCGCTGACGAGTCCGGGTTCCTTCTCTCGGGTAAAGCATCAGATCCTCCTCGTTTGACTGCCCGTAGTGTAGCAGAGAGTTTAGCCGAGAAGGACTAGGAGCGGGGCAGGCGGCCAAGCGTCGCGAGGAGACCGATGATGAAGTTGCGGTAGTCGTCGTCGATCGGCTTCGGGTAGCTCAGATTCGGCGGCGGAGCGAACGTCCACTCCATCCCCATCGTGAGCAGCTCGAACGTCATCTCGCCCGGAATGTCGCCATAGAACTTGCCCATGTACGGGTGGACGAACTTGTCGGGGTAGGTCAGCTCGTGGGTGCCGTAGTTGCCGGGGAAGTCCTCGCCGAGGTTTTTCAGAACGTGGTCATCGGGATCGTCCGAGCCCTGCGTCCGCATATACCAGTAGAGCCACGTCCACATCCGCAAGTCGGGGACGACGTGCTCCATGCGGTGTCCCAGCTCGTGCAGTGCAACCGTGAAACCGTCCTCGTCTCCGGCCAGACTGTCTCCTCCTCCGATCACGATGAAACCGGCCGGATTCCCATCCTCGTCTTGCGTGTCTGCCCGGTAGAAGCCGCGCCCGTTAGGGTTGAACGATGCCATGAGACCCTCGCGGTCGCTGTCCGAGTAGATGAGCCAGTCGGAGGGGTAGAACTGTGCCGCCTTACGGGTCAGCTCAGCGCCACGCTTGCCGCCAATCTCGTCCTCGAGGTAGCCGCCCTGGAGCTGCGCCATGATGAAGTCCATATCGGGGAGATCGGGACCGGGCTTGACGTGGATGTTCCCGCCCATCGGCCTGATCTCTTTCAGCACTTCGAGGAGCGCATCGCGGCGCTGCTCGATCCCCGTGGCGTCGTACCTCGCGAGCGCGTCCTCGGCGAGCCGCATCTCGATCCGCGCGTTGTCCTCCTTGATCTGGAGTTTCCGCACCCGGTCGGACTCTCTGGCCTTCATCTGCCACCACTCGTTCGTCTCCTCCTCCTCCGAGGAGTGTCTGAGCCGCCGCGCCTCGTTCTCGACTGCCGCGAGCTTCACCTTCATCGCCCGCTCGAACGCCCGCTGTCTCTTCTCGAACGTCTTGACGCGCCGGTCCCGCTCCGCCGCCACCGCCGGATCAACCCGCCGGTCAGCCTCCTCCGAGATCCTCCGGCCGATCTCCTTCATCCGCTCCCCGCGCTCCCGGAACTCGTGCAGCGGCTCTGCCCGAAGGTTCACGAGCTGCTCGTCCGGCTTGATCGAATCCTCCCGAACGAAGCTCTCGACGTCGTCGCGGATGAGCTGTATCGGGTCTCCCTCCTCTCGCCGAATACGAGCGTCCTCGGCGTCGATGTCTGCCTCGGTCGCCCCCTCTCGCTCCTCGGGCGGAATCCGCTTGTAGTAGATATCTCCCGGCGCGCAGGGGACGATCCGGCAGCGGCAGCGTCCGTCACCGAGGCAGCGAGGGTTCGGCCCCCCGCCAGGTAGGTCGATCGTCGCGTCGAGCCAGCTCGGGTAGCGGTTCCCGTCGTAGTGGCGGCAGACCTCGCAGGTAGCGCCGTCCATCACCGCGGAGTAGATGAAGCAGGGGAAGAGGTCGGCGTTCTCCTCGTAGACCTCACCGATCCCGCCGATCAGGAGCGAGGAGACGAGCCGTGAGGCAGCGTCGCGCGAGCCGGGGATCCGCTTGTCGAGCTTGGCGAGCAGCTCGCCAGAGACACCTTCCTCTGGGAGCGTATTCGCGCGCAGGCCGCGGGCCTCGTCGCCCACACGCACGCGGATCGCGTTCAGCATGGGCGCGAGTCGCGACTCCGCGTCGAGGTACGTATCCGTCCACTCAGGTTCGCGCTCGGGCGGCGTAGGCTTGCGCCTGCGCTGAGGGATCTCCCTGTCGGCGGCTTCGGGCTCGCGCGGTTCCTCGACGTCGCCTGGGCCGAGCGGTTCCTCGCGCGGTTCCTCGTCCCTACCGCGAGAACGCGGCGGGAGGCGGGGTTTTCCAGGGCGCAGAGGGCGTAGCGGTGACGGGATCGAGAAGGGAGCGGTAGGCGGATTCGCGCGGAGGATGCGAGCGGTCTCCTCGGCCACGACCTCGAGCGACCCCCGGTAGGACTCGGCGTCGCGGAGCAGGATCCTCCACGACGTTCGGTCGAGAGCGACCGTGATGGAGGTCGCCGTCCGCCGGAGCGCAACCCCCGTTACGGAACCACGGCGGTTGACGTGGTCAGCGTAGAACGAAAGCGGGATGTCGTACGTCTCGACCTCTGCGAACTCGCGACCTGAGAGGCGGCCGATCTCTGCGATCGCGTGCCGACGGCCAGCCTCGATGAGATCGAGCATCACTTCGCGCATCGCGGCGGTGAAACGGAGCACGCCGGGTCCGCCGCGCAGCTTGTCCTCGAGAGCGATCCGCTTCGCGTCCTCGATCGCGTCGGTGAGGCGCTCCTTCCCCTCGCGCAGATCGACGTCGAGCCCCACGAGGTCGAGAGCCAGCTCGCCGCCGGTCAGCTCGCGTCCGAGTCTCTGCTCGGCGTACTCCCGTGCAGCGGCCAGTGTGATCTCGCGCCCGGAGGCGTCGAGGTAGACGGTCACGCCTGCTCGAAGACCGAGCGCATCCCCGCCATCGGTTGAGCGTGACCGGCTGCCAGCAGGACTTCAGCAGCGTCACGTCCGTCGGCGAGGACGACACGGGCGAGTAGCCGCCCGTACTTGTCCATCTGCGATGCGACCAGGGTGATCGGTGTCCCTTCGGGTAGCAGCGTGCGGAGGTAGTCACGCGCCGCCGGACCGCCTGCGTGCCGAAGCTCGGGAGCGTTGATCCCCTGGAGACGAACGTGCTCTCCGTGCAGCTCCTTCCCCGGCATGATCCCCAGATGGACGACGAGACTATCGCCGTCGATGACACGGTCGACCTCGCCCGGAAGGGAGAAGACGTGGACGCTCATCGAATGTCTGGTGCGTACTTCACGTCGCCGTAGGCGAGAGTCTCGGGCTCGCCGGTCGCGTTCGTCAGCTCGATCTCGTAGGGGTAGTAGCCCATGCGGTCGTCCGGGAACTCGCTCGCGTCAGACGTCGCAGCGGCCTCGACCCGGAGCGTGTATTCGCCCTTGTCAGCGACCTGATCCGGCGCAATCACGATCGAGCCGTCGGCGATCGGTGCTCCGGAGACCAGCTCGAACATCGTCGCGTCCGCCCCGATCGCCTTGCGCACGGTCAGGCGAATCGTCGCGTCGGTGAGGTCGATCGTCTGGAGTACGCCGCCCACGCGCCTCTGAGCTACGCCGTCCCAGGTGTAGAGCTTGTTGCGGCGGAGAGGGATGTCGATATTGGCGGCCATCAGGAGACTCGGACGAGATCGGTGTGAGTGTGACGATCAGACCCGACGTCCTCGGTCCCGCGAAGCTCGAGCGACGTCATCGACTCACGCAGGTACAGGATCGTCGTCGCGACGCCCAGGAACACCGGGAACCCGAAGAAGGGGACGAGTCCGGCTCCCGTTGCGACTCCAGGAGCAGCCGAGATCCGGAGCGCGGGGATCGGAGAGACGATCGAGCCGGTAGCAAGAGCAGCAGGAGCGGAAAAGCGAGAGACCGAGGGAGGCGTCGAGGAGGAGGTCGCAGATGCGGACCCCGAC
>JACCVK010000102.1 GCA_013698195.1 Actinomycetota bacterium
CTCAAGCTCGAGAACCTCCAGCCGATCGGGTCGTTCAAGCTCCGCGGCGCGGGGAACGCGATCCTGGAGGCACCTCGGGCCGAGCTCCAGGCGGGTGTCGTGACGACGAGCACCGGAAACATGGCCCAGGGCGTCGCCTGGATGGCCAGGCAGCTCGAGATCCCGGCGACGATCGTCGTGCCAGACAACGCCTCGCCCACGAAGCTGGCTGCGGTCGAACGGCTCGGCGGGCGCATCGTCCGCATTCCCTGGGACAAGTGGTGGGCTGCCGTCGACGCGGACAGCGAGCGCGACCTGGGCGAGGGCATCGAGGGGTTCTTCGTCCACCCCGTCCGCGACCCGCCGGTGATCGCGGGTAACGGGACGATCGGGCTCGAGCTCGTGGAGCAGCTCGACGACATCGACGCGGTTCTCATTCCCTGGGGCGGAGGCGGCCTGACCACAGGAATCGCCAGCGCCTTGCGCGTCCTCTCGCCGGAGACGAAGGTCATCGTGTGCGAGCCCGAGTCGGGCGCTCCCGTCACCGCCGCGCTCGCCAACGGTGGGGTCGCGACCCCAGTCGAGTTCACACCCTCGTTCATCGACGGCGCGGGCTCAGGCGCGCTCCTCGCTGCGATGTGGGAGTACGCCAAACCGCTCATCTCGGGATCGGCCGTCGTCTCACTTGAGTCAGCCGCAGCGACGGTTCGGCTGCTGCTCGAGCGAGGCCGGATCGTCGCCGAGGGCGCCGCCGCGCTGCCGGTATCCGCCGCGCTCGCGGGCGCGGGAGGAAGCGGCCGCATCGTCTGCATCGTCTCGGGAGGAAACATCGATCCGGTGCGCTTGCAGGCGATCCTCGAGAACCGCGTCCCGGACTAGTCATTCACCATGGCAGTGACCATCGTCTCCGTGGAGGAAGCACGGCGGATCGCGGTACGAGCGCAGCTCCTCGACGGCTCGGCGACGAATCTGCTCGAGACGGTTCGAGCGCTCGGATTTCTCCAGATCGATCCGATCGCGACGGTCTCACCACCTCAATACCTCGTTCCGTGGAGCCGCCTTGGCCCGTACGACGCGGCTGAGCTCGACCGCTTGCTCTGGGACGAGAAGAAGCTCTTCGAGTGGAACGCGTACATCTGGCCGATCGAGGATCTGCCGGTGGTGCGCGCGCACATGCGGCGGCGCGCCCGCAGCAGGCACTACACGCACGAACGTCGGGGCCACGAGTTCTTGAAGACACACGCGCGATTCAAGCGCTATCTGCTGCGGGAGCTCGAGCAGAACGGGCCGATGCTCTCGCGCGAGCTCGAGCACAGCTCCGCTCCGAGATCGCTCGAGGCACACCGCTGGTGGGGCAGCCGCCAGGTGCCGCTGATGCTCGAGATCCTCCATGTCCACGGCGTCGTCGCGGTCGCTGGCCGGCGCGGCAAACAGCGGCTCTGGGATCTCTCCGAGCGCTTCTTTCCCGAGACCGAGACCATGCCAGCGCGCGAGGCCGACGCGCTGCTCGCAGAGCGCCGCTTCCGCGCGCTCGGAGTCCGGCACACCAAAGCCGGCTGGGTGGCGCATCCGTCGGCGACCGACGGCGCAGTGCCGGACCGCGTGACGCTGCTCTCGCCCTTCGACCGGCTCATCCACGACCGCGATCGCGCCGAGGCGCTCTTCGGGTTCCACTACAGGCTCGAGATGTACGTGCCGAAGGCAAAGCGCGAGTACGGCTACTACGTGCTGCCGCTGCTCGCCGGAGACCAGCTCGTCGGCCGCGCCGAGCCGCACTTCGACCGGAGGACCGGGACGCTCGAGCTCCTGGGCGCGTGGGGGGACACGTCCCGTCTCGACGAGGCCATCTCGAGCTTGGCGGCCTGGCTCGGTGCCGACCGCATCCGCAGCATTTCCAGCGGGACTCCGCCAGTAGCATCCGCGCCGTGAAGTTCGAGACCAAGGCGGTGCACGTCGGCCAGGAGCCTGACTCCGCGACGGGCGCGATCACGACGCCGATCTACCAGACGTCCACCTTCGTCCAGGACGCGGTCGGCGTGCACAAGGGCTACGACTACGCCCGCGTCGGCAATCCCACGCGGACGGCGCTCCAAGAGGTTCTGGCCGCGCTCGAGGGCGCCGCTCACGGACACGCCTTCTCGTCCGGGCTCGGCGCGGCGACCACGCTCATGCACCTCGTCTCCCCCGGCGAGCACGTCGTCTCGGTGAACGATGTCTATGGCGGGATCTACCGCATGTTCTCCCAGGTATACGAGCCCAAGGGATACCGCTTCACGTTCTTGGCACCGCAGGAGATGTCGACCGGACTGGCCGAGCACGTCGACGAGCAGACGAAGCTCGTGTGGCTCGAGTCGCCGACGAACCCGCTGCTCAACCTCGTCGACATCCGCGCTGCAGCCGAGGCCGCACACGCCGTGGGCGCGCTCGTCGTCGTCGACAACACCTTCGCGAGCCCGTACCTGCAGCAGCCGCTCGAACTCGGCGCCGATCTTGTGCTGCACTCCACGACGAAATACCTCGGTGGGCATTCAGACGTCGTCGGCGGCTTCGTCGCGACCTCGAGCGAGGGACTGTCGGAGCGCCTCGCGTTCCTCCAGAAGTCGCTCGGCGCAGTGCCCGGCCCATTCGACTGCTGGCTCGTCCTGCGCGGAGTGAAGACGCTTGCAGTGAGGATGGACCGGCAGTGCGAGAGCGCGGTCACGATCGCCTCGGTGCTCGAGCGTCACCCGCGCGTGGAGAGCGTCCTCTACCCGGGTCTCCCCTCGCATCCCGGCCACGCGATCGCCGCAACCCAGATGCGGAACTTCGGCGCAATGGTCTCCTTCACGCTTGGAAACGAAGAAGAGGCCTCCGCCGTCGTTGCGCGGACGAAGATCTGGAAGCTCGCCGAGAGCCTCGGCGGCGTCGAGAGCCTGATCGAGCTGCCCGCGCGGATGACCCACGCGTCGACAGCCGACGCACCGTTCGCCGTGCCACCAAGCCTCATCCGGCTGTCGGTCGGCCTCGAAGCAGCAGAGGATCTCATCGACGACCTCGAAGCCGCCCTCTCGGCGTGACGCCGCACCCGATCGATCTCCACCACCAAGCGCCCGGCATTGTCGGGTCGTACCTGCTCGAGACCGAGGACGGGCCGGCGCTCTTCGACTGCGGCCCGACGACGAGCATCGCCCACCTCAAAGCCGGACTGGCCGAGCGCGGGCTCGATCTCAGCGAAGTGAAGCATCTCCTGCTCTCGCACATCCATCTCGACCACGCGGGAGCCGCGGGCGTGCTCGTTCGCGAAAATCCCTGGCTGCACGTGCACGTGTCGGAGGTCGGCGCGCCCCACCTGCTCGACCCGACGAAGCTCGAGTCGAGCGCGCGGCGTCTGTACGGGAACGCGTTCGAAGCACTCTGGGGCGAGCTAGCGCCGATCCCGGCGCAGAACGTCCATGTCGTCGGCAGTCGCGTGCTCGGGCTCGAGTGCTTCCCGACGCCGGGGCATGCCTGGCATCACGTGTCCTACCTCGACGCGGACGGAACGCTGTATGCGGGCGACGCGGCCGGTGTGCGGATTGGCTCCGGGCGATTCGTGTCCGCCCCCTGCCCGCCACCCGATTTCGACCTCGAGGCCTGGGAGCAGACGATCGGCGAGATCGAGTCACGCGCGCCGGGCCGTCTCGCTCTCATCCACTTCGGGGTGTTCGACGACGTCCAGGCGCATCTCGCCGAGCTGCGTGACACGCTCTCCCGCTGGTCGTCTCGGGTCGAGGATGGAATGGACGAAGCGACGTTCGCGGCCGCCGCCCGCTACGACATCGAGCAGGTCGATGCCGAGCTCGCGGACGACTACGACCGCGCCGCGCCCTTCTGGCATCACTTTCGCGGGATCGAGCGCTACTGGCGCAAGCGGCGCGAGACGAGTCTCGCTCAGTCGACGTAGCGATCTCGCCGATCTTCAGTCGTCGAACGCGTGCGCCTCGAGATCTGCCAGCGAGACGAACTCGAGTGCAGAGGCATGCGTCGCCTCGAGCACGATCGGCGGAGCAACACCGGCGTCGAGCGCCTCGGCCCAGCGCGCGGCGACGACGCACCAGCGATTGCCCGGTCGCAGGCCCGGGAAGAGCCAGTGCGGCTGTGGCGTCACCAGATCGTTTCCGCGCGCGCGTGTGAACTCGAGGAACTCCTCGGTCATCACCGCGCAGACGGCGTGGAAGCCCGCGTCGACGCCGCCGGTTCGGCAGTAGCCGTCGCGGAAGTAGCCCGTGACGGGATCGAACGCGCACGGCTCCAGGTCGCCGCCGAGGACGTTCATCACGCCCACCCGGTGACGAGCCAACGGCCTCGGCGGAAACGGGCAGTCATCGCGCTCAAACGGACGAGGATCAGCACGACGAGCGCGGCCCATACGCCGCGGATGCCCCAGTCGTCCGCAAGCGCGGCAAGGAGCATGGCCGCGCAGGCGACGAACGCGATCGCCATCGAGATGGCGAGGAACGGACCGTCGCTCGCGCCGATGAGGATTCCGTCGAGCGCGAATACCGCTCCGTTCAGCGGCTGCATCAGCGCGAAGAGTGGCCAGAGTAGCGCGGTCTCGTCCAGCACCGCGCTGTCGCCCGTGAAGATGCGGGGGAGGACGCCGGAGAGCGCGAGCATGAGCGCAGCAAAGACGCCGCCGACTGCGACCGACAGCCAGATCATGCGCGCCCCGGCCGCGTACGCCTCTTCACGCCTCCCGGAACCGAGCTCGCGCCCAACGATGATCTGACCCGCGATCGCGATCGAGTCGAGCAGGAGCGCGAGGAAGATGAAGAGCTGGAACGCCACCTGATGCGCGCCGATCGACGCCTCCCCGAATCGTGTCGCGACTGCGCCCGCGAGCACGAACGATCCCATGAGCGCGGTGGTTCGAAGGAAGATCCACTTCCCGAGTGAGAGCACCCTGCGGGCGAGCGCGAGC
>JACCVK010000131.1 GCA_013698195.1 Actinomycetota bacterium
CTGCTGAGTGGTGCACCGCTCGACGAAGCGTTCGCGGCGCAGGTCACCGACCACGTTCTCGGCGGGATCGTTCGCTAAGGCGAGCTGGCGGCTCCCCTCTAAGACGGGAGACAACCTCGGGCGATGCGGGCCGTCTCCGCCGCGCCGATAGCCGTCTGCGCTGCCGTGCACGCCGTCGGCGGCGAGGAGCTCGGGCTCGGCCTCCACGAGCGCTGCCCAGTCCAGGAGCTCGAGGCTCCGATGCCGCAGAGCGGCCTCGCGTAAGACCGCGTTGAAGCCCTTGTGCGCGCCGCCGAGCCAGATCGTGGCCCAGATCACCAGCGTCGGCCCGGCGAGCTCGAGAACCTGGTCGATCCGCCGAGAGAACGCCTCAACGTCGTCGTCGACGTCGTTCGTGCCAAGGCTGACGACCAGGATTGGCGCAATCGAGCCGCCGAGCGAGCGCAAGGCTTCGATTCCCTCGTCGGTGCGACGCCCGACGAGGTTGTGACTCGCGATCACCCAACCCTGGAGCTCCGCGGTCAGGTACGGCTCGAGGCCGACGTTCAGCGAGTCGCCGACGAGCGTGACGCTGCCGCTGACCGGATCGCTTCCACCTCTGGCCACGAGCAAGAATCCTGTCAACGCCAAGACGATTACCGAGATCGCGATGAGGAGACGGTGCACCGCGCGGGCAACGCTAACGTCGCGACGCCGAGCTCGTCCGACCACCCCGGTTACCCTCGTGCCATGCGCGGTCCGCGTCTCGTCCTCGCGTTGTGCTCCACCGTGCTGCTCGTGACAGCTCCAGCCGGCGGAGCGACGAAGCCCGTCAAGGCGACGCTCGTCGGCGACTCGGTCGCGGCTTCGATCGGCTACACGAAGACCGCGAGAGCCGAGCTACAACGCGGTCTCGCGGTTCGGCTCGATCTCGCGGAATGCCGCCGGCTCGTACAGCCGAGCTGTGCGTTCAAGGGATCCAAGCCCTCGACCGCGCTCGCTGCGGTGCTGCGGTACGGCCGCTCGCTCGGGAACGTCCTGATCGTCAGCGTCGGCTACAACGAGTCGGCGCTCGGCTACGCGGAGGGCATCGACCGGGTGATGCGCGCCGCACTCGCCCAGCGCGCGAGAGCCGTGGTCTGGGTCACGCTGCGGGAGACGAGCCAGCTCTACCGCCGGACGAACCGCGCCATCAAGCAAGCCGTCAAGCGCTGGTCGCAGCTCACGGTCGCGGACTGGAATGCGTACAGCCGCAACGAGCCCTGGTTCGCCAGTGACGGACTGCATCTGACCGGCACAGGCTCCGAGGAGCTGGCCGCGTTCATCCGACAGCACGTCTTCAAGGCGCTCCACCGCACCGGAGGAGCGAACTAGCGGCCGACCCGTGGCACCATTGCCTCGCTGCCAGTGGCGACCAGTCCTCCGACACTCCCTCCGGTGACGCCGAACGAGCCGGTTCGACGGAGACGCCGCCGCCGAGCCCGCCAACGAGTCGAAAGCGGCCGGCGGCTCTGGAGCGCCGGTCACGCCCTTGTCGTCTGCGTCCTCGCACTCCTGATCGGGGCATTGCTCAACGCGCCCGGGGTCCACAAGAGCGCCTACAACCAGCCGGAGGGTCTGAAGCGCGACGTCGCGCTCGCATTCACCGGTCCGCTCGAGACTGTCAGCCACGCACTCTTGCTCGATCGCCCGCGGGCAGGCGTGCAGGCGCTCGTCGGGAGGAGCGGGATCGACGAGATCGACACCGAGCTCGGGATCGAGGGCGACTTCACTGACGGAGCTCCGGTCGTGGAGCCGGTGCCTCCGCCGTCCGTAAAGCCGAAGTTCTCGCCGAAGCGGCCGCTTCGGCTCTGGATCGCGGGCGATTCGCTCGTCATCGAGCCGGGGTTTGCGATCCAGCGTGCGATCGCGAGCAACCGCGCCATCGCGCGAACTCCCGAGATCGTAGGTCGGGTCGCGTCCGGCCTCACGCGCCCCGACGTCTTCAATTGGTTCGACGCGGTTCGCGCGCAACTGAGCTCGCTGAAACCCCACGCGGTGATCCTTGCTTTCGGCGCAAACGACACCAACGCATACATGACGGGACTGCCCGAGGGGGTCTCGCTCGGCAGCTTCGGCAGCGCTGCGTGGGTTCGGGAGTACCGGCGCAGGGTCGCCGGGATCCTCGCCATTGCGCGCCGTGCTGGCGTACACGTCGTGTGGCTCGGACTCCCGATCACGACCGACGCGAACCAGACCCGGCGCTTCGAGGTCGTGAACGCGGCGGTGGCAGCCGAGGCCCGTGAGCGGCCCGGCTCAGTCTCCTACATCGACACGTACGTCCTCCTCGCGGGACCGGACGGGGGCTACGCCGAGTACCTCGCCACCGCGAGCGGCGGCCAGATCAAGGTGCGCGCTCCGGACGGCGTGCACCTCGAGCGAGCCGGCGGAGACATCGTCGCGCGCGAAGTGCTCGAGGCCTTCAGAGAGACGTTCGAGATCCGCTCCGGCCCGTAGGGGCGAGATATATCTCGCCCTACCCCGAAGGCTCCTCGACCGGGCGGCGGGCGGGAGCGGCGAGCTCCTCGCCCTCGTGCGGCGCCTCGATGGTGACGTTCGGAAGCAGGCGATCGAGCCAGCCGGGGATGTACCACGACTTCTCTCCAAGTAGCGTGAGGAACGCCGGCACGAGGGTCATCCGCACGATGAGCGCGTCCGTGAGGATTGCGACCGCGAGCAACAGGCCGAACTCCTTCGGGATGCGAT
>JACCVK010000142.1 GCA_013698195.1 Actinomycetota bacterium
CCCCCCCCCCCCCCCCCCCCCCCCCCCCCCCCCCCCCCCCCCCCCCCCGCTCTCGAGAAAAAGGGGGCGAGCTGTAAGCGAGTGTTCATGCTGTCCTCTCCAGTTTCGTGTCGTGGTGAATGCCGCACTCGAGCTTGTCTGACCCTGCCCACCGACCCGCCCGCTCCTCATCGTCGGGATTCGTCGGGCGAGTGCAAGGGATGCAGCCGATCGAACGGTACCCGGCATCGTGCAGCGGGTTGTAGGGGATCTCGTTCGCCTCGATATACGACCAGACCCGCCGCTCGTCCCAGTCCGCCAGCGGATGGATCTTGAAGACTCCGTACCGATCCGACCATTGGATCTTCTGAGTCGTCCCGCGACTCGGAGACTGGTCGCGCCGAATACCCGAGATCCATGCGTCGTAGGGCGCAAGCGCCTGCACGAGCGGCTCGACCTTGCGGATGTGACAACAGCGGTCGGGATCGCGTTCCCACAGGTTCGGGCCCTCTGCGCGGTGCTGCTCCGCGATCGTGGGGATGCCCGGCTGGATGAGCTTCAGCGCGTACTTGTCCACGAGCCGCTCCCGCGTCTCGTATGACTCGCGGAAGAAGAGGTGCGTGTCGAGCTCGACGGTGTCCATGCGCAGCCCGAGGTCCGCGACCATGTGCACGAGCACGGAGGACTGCTTCTGCCACGAGCAGGTCAGGCAGAGACGAGGCCAGAAGAACGAATGAGCCCAGGCGATGAGCTCCTCGGCCGGCAGGGCCTCGAAATCGAGATCAGGAAGCCGGGGCGGGCTTGAGGGCGTCGACATGCGAACCGCCAAGGAGCACCTCCTTCAGCGTGTCGGCGCGCAGGCCGAGCCTGAGCGTCTCGAGCGCGATGACCTCGTCCGGCGGGATGTTCCCGAGATTCACCTCCGACCCGAAGTGGCGAACGAACCACGCCTGTGAGCTCTTGGTCGGTGCCTCCCAGATCAAGTCGTGAAAGCTCAGCGAGTGCTCGATCTCGTCGACGAGACCCGTGCGCAGCTCGCCGGTTGGCCGATAGATCCCGGCGGTGCCGCCCTCGCGGCCCTCGGCGATCACCTTCCAGGCGCCCGCGTCGAGCTCCTCGCGCATCCACTGCACCCAGAGATATGGAGCGATGTTCACGTCGGCGTCCTTCGAGCCGACCTCGGAGAGAACGACGAAGTCGCGCGCGAAGTCGGCAATGAGCTCGAGCTTGGTTTCGCGCGGGATTTCGAGCGTGCCGTCCGAAATCTCGACGTGCGAGAACCGGAAGTGCTCGAGCCAGCGCTTGAAGTCGTCCATCTTGCTCTGGCCGTAGACCGCCTCGAAGAGCGTGCCACCGCACACGACGGGCAGCGCGAGCGAGCGGTAGAGCGCGATCTTCTTCTCGAGGTTGTTCGTGACGTAGCTCGTTCCCCAGCCGAGCTTGACGATGTCCACGTACTCGCCGGCGGTGTCGTACATGCCTTCGATCTCGCGGAGGTTCAGACCCTTGTCGATGACGTGCGTCAAGCCGCGGGTGCGGGGCTTCCCCTCCCGCGTGGGTACGTCGAGAAAGGAGAGGAAGGAGTGGTCAACTGAGTCGTGCATAGATGTCCTCCAGCTTCTGGCGGGCGCGGTCCTGCACGTCGCGGTAGAGAGAGTTGCCGTGCGCGTCGATCCCGACGGTGAGTGGGCCGAAGTCCTTGACGCGGAACTTCCAGAGGCACTCGGGCATCAGCTCTTCCCAGGCCACCTCCTCGATCTCCTCGATTTGCGTCGTCTCGAGCGCGGCCGCGCCGCCGACGATCGCGAAGTAGACCATCCCGAGACGCTGCATCGGCTCGATCGCCTCGTCCGGGAAGCCGCCCTTGCCGCAGATCGCGCGGACGCTGTACTGCTCGCCGAGCGGCTCTGTGAAGCGCACCATGCGCGCGCTCGTTGTCGTCCCGATGCACATCTTCTCGTACCGGCCGGGGCCGATCTTGCGGACGTTCGGCGCGGTGTGCAGGAGAAAAGCGCCCGTGAGATCCATCGGCGGCTCGACGCCTTGGTCGAAGATGCGGATCTGCGTGCGATCGCGGATCCCGATGATGTGGCCCTGCACGATCACCTCGTCGCCCGCGCGGAGCTTCATGATCTCCGCGGGATCCGTGACCGGGAACGTGACTTCGTGCGTCGCCATCTACGCGACCCCCGCCAGTCCTTGTAACTGATCGTTACAAGGCAAGATGGTGCCGACAAACGCGGCGTCGGTCGGAGCTTGTAACTGATCGTTACAAGGGAGGATCGCGACCAGCAATGCTGCCTCCGACCGAGCTTGTAACTGATCGTTACAAGGCATCAGGCGTCCCTCTCGAACTCGATGGTGCCGTCGGCAGCGACGTGGGCCGACGCGCGGCGGGCTGCCCAGCATTGGTAGTTCACCGCGACGGGATTGAGCGTCATGTGCGTGTCCGCGTGCTCGATGTGGACAGACAGAACCGTGACGTCGCCACCGAGCCCCATGGGGCCGATTCCGGTCTCGTTCAAGAGGTCGTACAGTTCGCCTTCGAGCTCCGCGACCAGGGGATCCGGGTTGTGGGTGCCCACCGGCCGCGCGATCGCCTCCTTCGCGAGATGCATCGCGTAGTCGGCCGACCCGCCGATCCCAACGCCCACGATCCCGGGCGGACACGGCTTGCCCCCCGCTCCAACGATCGACTCGAGCACGAACTTCTTGATCCCCGTCACGCCGTCGGCGGGAACGCACATCTTGAGGAAGCTCATGTTCTCGGAGCCAGAGCCCTTGGGGACGCACTTCACGTCGAGGCCGTCCCAGTCGGGAACGAAGTCCCAGTGCACGATGGGCACGCGGTAGCCGACGTTCGGGCCGGTGTTCTCGCGGGTCAGCGTGTGGACGGTATTCGAGCGCAGCGGATGCTCGACCGTCGCGCGCTCGGTACCGATCCTGAGCGACTCGTAGATTCGCGCCGGGTGCAGCGGGAAGCCTTCGCCCACGCGGCAGTAGTACACGGCGATTCCCGTGTCCTGGCAGACGAGGTTCTTCTCCTCCTCGGCAACGTTGACGTTGCGCAGGATGGTCTGGAGCACACGCTGCCCGGTGACGGAGGTCTCCGTGCCCGCGGCGGCGGCGAGGGCGTCACGGAGGTCCTGCGGGATGTCCTTGAGCGCCCAGACGTAGAGATGGGCCGCAGCATCCTCGACCGCACCTGCCAGGTCGGTCGCGACGACGCTCATCAAGCAGCCCTCTGCGCTGCCGCAGGACCGGCGCGGCGCCCGAACACGGTGCATTCAAGGAGGCTGTTTCCCATCATGCGGTTCCTTCCGTGGGCCCCGCCCGCGATCTCGCCGCAGGCGAAGACTCCTTCGAGAGTGGTCTCGGCGTGCTCGTCGATGACGAGGCCGCCGTTTTGGTAGTGGAGAACGGGATAGGTGAGAATCGGCTCTGCGAGCGGGTCGATGCCCGCACCGCGGTAGCGACGCAGCATGTACGGCAGCGAGATCTCGGCGTCCTCGGGCGCAATCCGCGTCGTGTCGAGCAGCACGGCCGGCCTGCCGTCGGGCGTGAGCACGCCCTTACCGTTCTCGATCTCGTCGAAGATGGCTCGAGACACCGCGTCGCGCGCGCCTAGGGAGTCCGTGAACTCCTCGCCGTCGGCGTTCAGGAGCACTGCGCCGTAGGCGCGCGTGGTCTCGGGGATCGAGTACCCCTGCATCGTCCGCGGCCAGGCGCCACCGTTCGGGTGGTACTGCAGCGCGTCGAGGTCGCGTTCGGCCGCGCCTGCCTCGAGCGCGACCCGCGTGACCTCGCCGGTTGCGTTCGGATGATTAGTGGAAAGCTCGCCTCGTGTCTCCGCTTCGCGATAGCAGCGCCCGCCCGCGGCGAGCACGATCGTGCCCGTGGCCAAGTCCACACTCCCGTCCTTGAGGCTGAAGCTCGCGATCCAGCCGTTCTCGGACGGACGGAGACCGGTCAGCTCGTGCTGCGGGAGCACGGTGCCGCTTCCGGCTTCGAACGCCTCGCGTAGCGACTTCGTAATTGCATGTCCCGTGCGGTCCCCTACCTGGAGCAGGCGCTTGCGGGTCGCCCCGCCGCAACGAGCCAGCCGGTAACCGCCATTCGAGCGCGTGAACTCGACGCCAAGCTCCTCGAGCCAGTGGATCGCAGAGGGCGCCTCACTGGTGAGCACCTCCACCAAGCGCGGGTCGGCCGTGTCATGGGAGCTGCGCATGACGTCCTCGGCATGGATCTCGGGCGAGTCGTCCTCGCCGAACGCCGCCTGGATCCCGCCTTGAGCCTTCGCGGAGTTGCAAGCCTGGAGCGTCGTCTTCGTCGCAAGCCCGACCCGCGCGCCCGCACGCTCGGCGGACACGGCAGCAGCCAGGCCGGAAGCGCCGCTTCCGACCACGAGCACGTCGAACGAAGGCGTCTCGGCCACGTCCGGATGCTACACGATTTCGTTATGTCTGCCATTACTAGTTGTTATTTCTCGCCAATGACGACGAGGTGCGCCACGATGGGGTAGCGGCTAGACTCGCCCGCGTGGGAACGCTCGCCGACATCGTCAACCCCGACTTCCTGACCGTTGCTCCCGAGGACACCCTGGGCGAGGTCGCGGAGCGGATGACGCAGAAGAACGTCGGCGCCGTCGTCGTGAAGGACTTCGGCCGCTTGATCGGCATCCTCACCGAGCGCGACATGCTGCGCGCGATGGCGGCTCGCGTGCACACGAGCGACGCTCGCGTTCGCCAGTTCATGACCGCCGATCCGATCACCGCGGGCGCGGACACGGATCTCGAGCAGGCGGCTCAGATCATGCTGGACAACGGCTTCCGCCACCTGCCTGTCGTCGACGGTGCGACCGTGCTCGGCGTCGTGAGCCTCCGCCGCGTGCTCGGCGGCCGGCGCCGCAAGCCTGCCAACGAGCCTGTCTCAGAGATGGCGCCTGGATCCGCGCCGGCGCCTGAAGCGGCGTAGCTACCAGATCAAACGCAGCAACGCCTCGGCGTCCTCGGCTGTCACCGATCGCGGATTCGCTCGAGCGCCGGGGCGCACGACGACGGCCTCTGCGAGCTCACGAAGATCGCTTTCGGGTACGTCGAAGTCGCGGAGCCGCTCGAAGCCCCCGAGCCTCGCGAGCTCCTCGATGTGAGCGGCTGCGTCAGAGGTCTCGAGCGCCTGTGCGAGCAGCGCGATCGCCTCAGGCACCGTCTCCTCGTTGAAGCGAAGCGCGACGGGAAGCGTCAGGGCTTTCATCGCGCCGTGCGAAACCCCATAGCGTCCGCCGAGCGCCTGCGCGAGCGCGTGGCCGAGGAAGAGGCCCCGCTCGCCGAGCGCACGTCCGGCATGCATCGCTCCCTCGAGCAAGCCTGTCCTCGCCGCTAGGTCGCGACCGTCCTCGACGACCCGCGGGAGATGACGACCGATGAGTCGGGCGCCCGTCGTGGCATCCTCCAGCGGTCCTGCGTACAACGCCTCGGCCGCATGCGCGAGCGCGTTCAACGCCGTCCCGACAGTCTCCGAGCGCGGAAGATCGAGCGTGAGAAGCGGGTCGTAGACCACTCCCGCGACCCGCGCGCCGGTGCCGCCGGTCTTGACCCGACTTGCCTCGTCTCGCATGCCGAAGAACGGCGTCCACTCCGCGCCCGCATACGTCGTGGGCACGGCCACGAGGACTAGACCCGTCTCGGCCGAAACCGCCTTGCCGGTGTCGATCGCGCTTCCGCCTCCCGCCGCCACGAGCAGGTCCGCGTCTCGCGCGGCGTCGACGGCCGCGGCGACGGTCTCGATCGGGGCGTGTGGACGCACACCCGTGTACCGGTTCAGGACCGGAACGTCGAGCTCCGCCAGCCGCTTCGACGTCACGAGCAACGGGCGCGCGCTTCCGAGCTCGGCAAGAAGCGGGCCGAGCTCCGGGAGGCCCCACCGGACGATCACGAGGCGAGCCGCTGAGCCGCGAACGCCACGAATGCGTCGGCAACGCGGGAGCGAGCCCGCCCGGCCGACGAGGCCAGCGAGATCTCGCGCGTCGCTTCGAGCCCCTGGACTCGAGCCTCGGTGAGCGTTCCGGCTTCGAGCTCGGACTCGACTGCAGTGCGTGAGATGAACGTCACGCCGTAGCCCGCCTGAACGGCTCTACGGACGGATTCCTGAAGCCCGAGCTCGAGCCGAACATCGAGATCACGAAGCCGAACGCCACGCCGCCGGAGGGAGTCCTCGACGATCTGACGTACCCCGGCGCCCTCCTGCATCAAGATCAACGGCTCCTCGCGCAGCGCATCCAGCGCGATCGTCCGGCCGGCAAACCGGTGTTCGGGAGGGCAGGCGAGGATGACCTCGTCCGAGAAGAAGGGCTCGAAACGGACGCCGCGCTGCCGCCGAGCTGCGCCGACGATGCCGAGCTCGAGCTCACGCGCCGCGACGCGCTCGACGACGGTGTGCGTGTCGGACACGGTGAGCGACACGTGAACTCCCGGGTTCTCCCGCTGAAACTCGCCAAGCAGCAGCGGGACGACGATCGCAGCAGGTCCCGTGGAGGCTCCGAGCACGAGGTTTCCTTGCAGCTCGCCCTCCACCGTGGCGGCAACGTCGGACTCGATCTGCTCCTCCAGGGAGAGGAGCTTCTGGGCACCGCGATAGAGTCGCCAACCTGCCTCGGTGGGCTCGACGCGTCTGCCCGAGCGATCGAGCAGTTGCACGCCGAGCCGCTTCTCGAGTGCCCGCACCTGAAGCGACACGGCCGGTTGCGTGACCCCGAGCCGCTCCGCCGCCTGCGAGAAGCTCCGGCGGTCCACTACTGCGCAGAACGCGGCAAGCTGACGAGTGTCCATATAAGAAAAGCTTATCCGTGAGGAGCGCGGTAGGGTCATGCCGTGCGCGTGTGGATCGACATCTCGAACTCACCGCAGGTGCTCGTCTTCCGCCCGCTCCACGCCCTCCTCACCGAGCGCGGGGACACGGTCGAGGTCACGACGCGCGAGTATGCGCAGACGCTCGAGCTGCTGGAGCTGCACGGCATCTCGCACGAGGTCATCGGTCCCGCGCACGGCGGCGGACAGGCGTGGGGCAAAGCTCGCGCGATGGCCGGGCGCCTGCGTCGCCTGCGGAGCTGGGCGAAGCCGCGGCAGTTCGACCTCGCGCTCTCACACGCGTCGCACGAGCTGCCGATAGTCGCGCGCTCGCTCGGGATCCCGTCCTCCTACGCCTACGACTACGAGTTCGCGCGCGCCCAACACACCTTCGGCAGCAGAGCAGCGACCCGCGTCGTCGTGCCGGAGGCGATTCCCCAGGAGAGTCTCGACCGCCTCGGCGCTTACGCGCGGAAGGTGCGGCGATATCCGGGACTCAAGGAGGAGTACTACCTGGCCGGCTTCAAGCCGAGCGAATCGCTGCTGGACGAGCTCGGACTCGACCGCGAGCGCGTCCTCGTCGTCATCCGCACCCCCCCGGATGTGTCG
>JACCVK010000155.1 GCA_013698195.1 Actinomycetota bacterium
GGATCACCTTTTCGGGAAACTGATACGACCCATAGTTGTTCGAGCAGTTCGTGATCGTCACCGGCAGTCCGTACGTCTCGAAGTAGGCACGCACGGCGTGGTCGGCGGCGGCCTTCGACGCGTTGTAGGGGGTACGTGGCCGGTACGGGGACTCCTCGGTGAAGACGTCGTCCGAGTCGAGCGGCAGATCGCCGTAAACCTCGCAGGTGGAGACGTGGTGGAAGCGCTCGACCCCCGCACGTCGTGACGCCTCGAGCAGCGTCTGCGTTCCGAGCGCGTTCGTGCGGAAGAAACGTCCTGGATCGACCACGGCGAGGCTGTTGTGAGACTCCGCAGCGAAGTTCACGACAACGCCGATCTCTTCTTCGCGCAGCGTCTTCTCAGCGAGCTCGCCGTCGCCGATATCGCCCTGAACGAAGACGATCTGATCCTCCACGGCCGCCAGGTTCGGCCGGTTCCCCGCGTACGTCAGCAGGTCGTAGGCGACCACGTGGTCGTCGGGGTAGCGCTCGAGCCAGTAGTGGACGAAGTTCGAGCCGATGAACCCGGCTCCGCCGGTAACGAGAAGTCGCATGGCGCGGAAAGGCTAGCGACCCTTGTAACTGATCGTTACTTGGGGTGGTCGTTCCGGCCGGCGGCGATCGCGGCCAGGCAGGCCCGCAGACCCTCCCGCCAATGCGGCAATGCCGCTGCTCCGGCGCGCTCGCTCCGGAGGACGCCGTACGCGGGGCGAGGTGCGGGCCGGCCGAGCTCCTCGGTCGTGATCCGGCACACACGGCAGTCCACGCCCGCCTCCTCGAATATGGCCTCTGCGAAGTCGGCCCACGTGCAGTCGCCGCCTGCCGCGACGTGCCAGAGACCGCGCTCCGCATCGGACCCGACGAGATCGTGGACTGCAGCGGTGAGATGCCCGACGTACGTCGGGCATCCTCGCTGGTCGTCGACGACCGACACCTCGTCTCGCTCGTCGGCGAGCCGGAGCATGGTGCGAACGAAGTTGTGGCCGGTTGTACCGAAGAGCCAGGACGTGCGGACGACCCAGGCGTCGGGACCGGCGGCGGCCTCGCCGAGTAGCTTCGAACGGCCGTACGCGGAGAGCGGATTCGGGGCATCCGACTCGACGTACGGCTCGCGCTTTCGCCCGTCGAAGACGTAGTCGGTGGAGAACGCGACGAGCGGCGCCCCGAGCTCCGCGACATTCGCCGTCCCGCCGACGTTGATCGCGCTCGCCCCCTGCGGATCCGCCTCGGCGCCGTCGACATCCGTCCAAGCGGCCGCGTGCAGGACGAGATCGACCGCACCTTGTAACTGATCGTTACTTGGCGGGCTGGCGACGTCCCACTGCTCGCGGCTCAGGGCAACGACATCGTCGCCGGCGAATCGCTCCTGAAGCGCCCGGCCGAGCTGGCCGCCTGCGCCGGTAATCAAGACGCGCCGGATCAGGACGCGGCGTCAGCGTCCCGGGCTGACAGGATCGGCTCGGTGCTCTTCCACAGATGCGCCACGCGCGGATCGTTCCAGGGAATCGTGTGCTCGTCGGGGGCGGCCGGGTCGTACTCCTCGGTCACGTGGTAACAGAAGAGCACGTCGGTAAGAGCCTCGAATCCGTGCCCGTGCCGGCCGGGGATGTAGATCGCGACGGGGTTCTCGTCCCCGATGTCCTCGGTGAACGTCTCACCAGACTCACGGTCGAGGACGACGACGCGCGCCATGCCGTGGAGGCACGAGAAGAGGTCGTCTTGCCCGCGTTCGTGGTAGTGGAGCCCGCGCACGACGCCGGCCCGCGAGAACGACACGTTGGTCTGCACCATCGGCTTGGGCAACGCGCTCTCCCGGCGGAGCTCGCAGAACCAGCCGCGCTCGTCGGAGAAGACCTCGAGTGGGAAGCGCTCGACTCCCTCGATCACTTGTTGGCCCCTGTCTCCTCGATCGTGCGGCCGATCTCTGCGAGGTGCTGCCAATGCTTGCCGGCGTCTTCCCACCAGCCCTCGACCTCCTGCGCGTGCAAACGGCCCGTGACGGCGTAGTGACGGTTGACGTCGGTGATCTCGAGTTCGCCCCGGCTGGAGGGCTCGAGCGTGGCGATGACCTCGAAGACGTCCGGCGGATAGCAGTACAGACCGACGACTGCGTGTGACGTGGGCGGTTCCGCGTAGCGGGTATCGACGACACCGGCTTTCTCGACAATGTCCGTCACCGCACCATCGTCGCCGTACACGACGACGCCGAAATTCTCAGGGTCCGGAACGTCCTTCACGAAGATCTGTGCCCTGTCGGCCTGGTCACTCCACTCCTCGATCGCCTGCGCTTGCGAGAACTCGAAGATGTTGTCGCCGAGCACGACCACGAGCGGGGCGTCGCCGACGAAGTCGCGCGACATGCCGACCACCTGCGCGATCCCGCCCGGCTCCGTCTGCACCTTGTACGTGAGATCGAGCTCGAGGATCGGATCGCCGCCTCCGCGTGGCGCAAGCCTGCCGTCCCCGAGCAGGTCGATCATCTGCCCCGCATGACCTTTGCCGGTGATGACGAGCACATCGGTGATCCCCGCGCGCTGGAGTAGTTGCAGCGGGTAGTAGATCATCGGCCACTGCCCTACCGGCAGCAGGTGCTTGTTCGCGACGCGCGTCAGCTCGCCGAGGCGCGTCGCCTCTCCTCCGGCGCAGATCAGGCCCTTCGACTTCACGGCGAAGGATGCTAGTGGCCGCTCGGTTGGAGCGCGGGACGCCGGTGCCCGAGCGGGGACGGCTCGACGCGAAGAATGCGCGCGATGCCCTCAGGCAGCCACCAGTTCCACTTACCGAAGAGCTTCATCGCACTCGGGACGAGCAGCGCGCGCACGATCGTCACATCGATCAGGATCGCCGCAGCAAGCCCGAACCCGAACTGCTGGAGACCGACAACCGAGCCTGCGACCAAACCGAGGAACGCGGCGAACATGACGAGACCGGCAGCAGTGACGAGACGCCCGGTCTTCGTCAGTCCGAGCACAACCGCCTCCTCGTTCGTCGCTCCGTTGTCCCACTCCTCGCGCATCCGCGAGACGAGGAACACCTCGTAGTCCATCGAGAGGCCGAAGAGCATCGCGAAGATCATCACCGGGATCCAGCCCTCGATCTGGTCATAGGAAACGAGCCCGATCCATTCGGCGACACCGTGCTTGAACACGAGAACGAGGAGGCCATAGGCGGCACCGATCGAGAGGAGGTTGAGGACGATCGCCTTCAACGGCAGCAGCAATGAGCGAAACGCTCGCACGAGCAGCACGTACGTGGCGGCCAGCACGCCCAGGACAAGCCAGGGAAACCAGCTGTAGGTGAGGTCGAGAAAGTCTCTGCCACCCGGCGGGCCACCTCCTGCGTACACGCGCGTGCTCTCGGGAAAACGCGCGGCCGGCACGATCTCGCCGCGAAGGCGATCCACGAACGCCAGGCTGTCCGGCTTGCCGTACTCGTCCTCGGTCGTCGCGGACACGACGAGATATCGGTGGGATTCGTCCACGTGCCGGCGTGACGTCGGGTCGAGTACGACGTCTGCGATTTCCGGATCGGCGACCAGTCCGATGACGAGCCGCTCCGTCGCGGCTACGACTGCGGGCTCGCGCACACCTTCGGACCGCCCCGTGTCGATCACCATCTCGACCGGCGCGAGCGCGCCCTCGCCGACCGCAGCGGAGACGAGACGCAGCCCCTGCACTGCCTCGAGCTCCTCGGGGATGCCGGTGTTCGAGCCCGGGCCGACCTCGATCGTGGTGAGTGGCGCAGTCAGTAACAAGAGGAACGCGGTCGTTCCGATCGCGTACGTCTTCGGCCGGCGCATGATCGAGCGGGCGAGCGTCGCCCAGAATCCACGCTCGTGGTCGGCGCGACGATCGAGCAGGCTCTGCGGCAACACGCGCACGCGCTCGAGAGGCTCCCCGACGAGGAAGAGCAACCCGGGCAGAAGCGTGAGCGCCGCCGCGACCGAGACGACCGGCAGCAGCAGCCCCGCGATGCCGAATCCGCGCATGAACGGCAGTGGCATGAAGAGGAGCAGCGCGAGACCGATCGCCACCGCAGTGCCGCTGAAGACGACCGCTCGTCCCGCCGTCTCCATCGTGCGAACGATGACGGCCTCCTTTGGCCGTCCGGCCCGTAGCTCCTCACGGAAGCGGTAGACGACGAGAAGGGAGTAATCGACCGCGATTCCCAGACCGACGAGCGAGACCATGTTCGTGATGTACGTGTTGAGCTCGAGGACGTTGGCGAACACCCACACGAGCCCGAGAGTCGTTGGGATCGTGACGAGCGCGAACACGAACGGGACGAGAAATGCCAGCGTTCCGAACGTGAAGATAAGAAGCAACAGCGCGATCGGAACCGCGATGTAGAGCTCGCCGACCCGAAGGTCGCGCTCGAAGACCGGATCGAGATCGTGCTCGATTGCCGGCTGGCCGCTGACGTACACCGTCGCGTTTGGGACCTCGCCGACCGCCAGACGAATGTCGTCCGTGTAGCCCTTCGCCTCGGCCGGATCGAGCTTCGTCACGATCGTCGCGCTGACCACGCTCGCGTTGAGCGCCGTGACCGACGCGAGCTGCCCCGTCTCGACCGCCGCTGCGCCGCGCACGGCCGCCGCACGAACACGAGCTACGTCCGCCTCTGCAGGACCTCGTGTCCGCACCACGATCGTGAACGTCCCGTCCGTCGACTGTCCGAAGTGCTCCTCGAGGATGACCTCGGCGCGCCGCGTGTCCGTGCCCGGAAGCGTGAAGCGGTTCGTTAGGAGGTCGCTGAGGCGGCTCGACGCGAGAGCCGAGACAACGACGACGGCGATCCAGGCGCCGAGGATTGGCCAGCGCCAGCGGAGCGTGAAGCGAGTCAGACCTCCCCCGGGCCGGCCGACGTTCTGCGGCGCGCGAGCCGGCGTGCGGCTTTCTTCCGTTTCACGTTAGGAACAGCGCGAACCGCGGTATACCAGACGTAGAGAACAAAGCCGACGAACCCCGTGGCGAGGGCAAGAAGACGGCGCGGCCGGCGCAGCAGGGCGAGTAACCCTCGCACCGCATCGATGCTAGCCGACATACTTCCGCCCCAAGCCGCAGAAAGGTAGGCAGGTCATGATTGGCAAGACGAAGGACAAGCCGACAGTCGCAGTCGAGACGCTGCGGCCGTACGTGAAGCGCGCGATGGAGGATCCCGATCTGCGGGACGACCTGGTCGCGGCGTTCGTGACGGCCAAGGGCATCTACGAGCAGATCGGCAAGAAGGACGGCGTCAAGGCGAAGGCGCGGAAGGTGTCCGACAAGAACTTCCAGGAGGACATCCAGGATCTCGTCGCCGAGCTGACGGACGCAACGGACCGGCTTCAGGGCAAGACGCCGAAAGGCGGCCACAAGATGCGGAACCGCGTGATCCTGCTGACCGGCGTGACGCTCGGTGTCCTCTACAACCCGTGGACGGGCCAGGCGACACGCGAGTGGATCATGGATCAGGTCGGTGGGAACGGCGACAACGGCTTCAAGGAGTTCTCGGACGCTGTCGAGTCCGATGCCGCCGCCGCGAGCAACACGGTTTCCGACACAGCGAAGAAGTAGTTCGGCTAGCCGCGCTTTCGTTCCAGGGCGCGCTCGAGCGCGCCCGGGACGAGGCCGGAGAGCGAAGCGATGTCCTCCGCCTGGAGCAGCACGGCTCCCGGCGGCGGAAGCGAGGGAACTCCTGGGCCCGCGCCCGCCGGAACGTAGATTCGTCCGGACACGAAAGAGATGTCGTCGGCTCGGCGCCAGGCGATGAGGAACGGGTACGGGGCGACGACTCCGTCGTAACCGAGCCCGACCATCGCCGCAGGATGGATCTCGAAGTGAAGATGCGGCGTGCCGCCCTCCGCATCTCCCGTTGCTCCGACGAAGCCGATGACGTCGCCGGCCTTCACCAGCTTTCCGTCGACTGCCAGTGGCGAGTAGGCGGAGAGGTGGGCGTAGTAGAACTCGTTACCGTCCACGTCGCGGAGCCAGAGCCGGTAGCCGCCGATCGGGATAAAGCCGACTGAGCGCAACGTGCCGTCGGCGACCGCGAGAACCGGCGTTCCTTGCTTGGCGAAGATGTCCTCGCCGTGGTGCCAGCCGCCCGGGATGTTCGGCCGAGGGCCGCCGAAGCTGTCGCCGAACGACGCGGCGCCGAAGATCGGGAAGACGAAGCCGTCCGAGGTCAGACGAGCGACGACGTCAGGCGGAACGGAGCGAACGGGGCCCCCCGGAATCGGCGTGCCCCCACCTTCCGGCTCGGGTGGTGGCGGTGTCGTGTCGGTCCGTCGCACACCAGGGTTCGGCGTCCCGACGATCCCAGGCGGCGGAGCTAGTGGCGTTGCCTCGAGGTCAGCCACCGCCGTCACTGCGGCGGACCCGACGACGATCTCGCTCCCGGCGGGCAGACCGCCGTGAGCAGTGGTGAGCTGTACTCGGAGAGCTGCCACCGTGCCCTGCGCGGCCGCTGCTCTCCCCCGCCTGGAGCCTGTGTCCTGAGCCAGGACCTGCAGCGTTCCCCAGTCGGCGAGCGCGACGCTCGCCGCCGGCTCCGACGGCAGATCCTGTCCGAGGACTCGCAGACCCTGCACGACCGAGCCTCCGGCGTCGGCGCCCGCTGTGCGCGTTCCGGCTCCCGCGGTGGCCGAAGCGCTGACCTGCGCCGCGAGCACGTCACCGCCGAACAGCGAGAGCGCTGCGGTCTCGGCGGAGGCCTGCGCGACCGCTGCAGGCCCTGTCTGGGCCGACGCCCTGGCGCGCGAAAGTCCGACACTGACGACGGAACCGTCAGCCGGGTAGGTGAACGACTGCACCTCGGCAGCCGTCGTCTTCGGCCACTCCACTCCTCCGAGGGAGACCGGAGTCTGCCCCGGAATCGTGATCTCGATGATCGTCGCGCGAGCTTCGGTAACTGCGTCTCGCGCCGGGGGAGCCGCTGCGGCGATCGCGACCATCACCGTCAGCAGCACGGCTGAGAAGACCGCGAGGCGAATCACGGCAAAACGGCTCAACGCGTACCAGGGTAGTGGGAACCGCGCCGCGAGGAACGGTATGCACGCCAGGCAAGTTGAGCGGCAACGGCAAAGAGGAGGACTGCGAACACCCGCCGGAGCACATGCTCGGGCACCGAGGTCGCGATGCGCGCTCCTAGCTCGACGCCGGCGACCGACACGAGCCCGACG
>JACCVK010000204.1 GCA_013698195.1 Actinomycetota bacterium
GTTCTCTTGACACCTCAAGATATCGTATGGTACAAAGATAACTGACAAGGGATAGCAACGGGGAGAAGGAGTACGAAATGGCGTCTACGGAAACTGGACGAAGCTTCCAGCAAAGGGTGAAGTCAACGGTCTACAAGGCGCTCTTGCGGCAACGACCAGATGCGGTGTTCCAGACACGGGATATCCGCGAAGCCTGCGGCTGGAACGAGGAGTCTGTAGAAGGCCGTCGGATGCACGCGATCATCCAGAGCCTCAAGAATGAAGGAGTCCTGAGACAGGACGGGCCGCCAAGGAAACGCCACCAGTATCTCGTTGTCGCGAAGCCGGACACTCTGCGTGCTCGGCTAGGTCGGATCAAGGAGCATGCGGGTACGGGCAACGGCAAGGTTGAAGAAGTCGCGGCGGCGGTATCCGGGCCACAACGTGTTCGATATCTCGAAGATCGCCTCGCTGACCTTGAGGGACGCGCAGTGGATCAGGAGGACACCCTCGCGGCCATCCTGGCCTCCATCAGCACCTTGAGTGCCAAGACCGACGTTTTGACTCGCAAGGTCGATGAGATTCATCGTGAGTGGGTTACGGCCTAGCCGCGCGGCTTGGCGCGAGCCTTGATTCTGTGAGTTTCCAGTACCGGCTCCACGCTCCCGGCGGCGACGACCTCGGACTTCTCGAACTCGGAGCATCCGTCAATCTGGCAAGAGCGGCATCACGACACCCGGATCGCGACCGACGAGCACCCCGCGCGTGATGGCAGCGGATCCAAACCGGTCGCGCACACGGTCGCAAGCGATGTCGAGCGCGGCGTCGTGGCGGCGGTCGAATGGCAGCGCGAGCTGCACGCGATCCTCGTCTTCGAGGTTCGTCAACGAGAGCCCGACGAGCGTGATGCCCTGAGCGGCGATGAGCGGCTGCGCCGCGACGAGAAGCTCCCGTGCGGTGTCGAGGATCGGCTCCGTTCGCGCCGTCGCCTGCGGCATCGTCTCGGAGCGGGTCGCCCGCGTGAAGTCGGCAAAGCGGAGCCGGAGCACGACGGTCCTGCACACGCGCTTCCCAAGGCGCAGCCGGCGAGCGACGCGGTCGACGATCGCCACGAGGGTGGCATCGATCTCCTCCAGTGATCGCGGCTTGCGACCGAGCGCGCGCTGCGATCCGATCGAGCGTCGACGGTGACCGACGCGAACGACCCGCGGATCGCGGTTGTGCGCGAGCGCGTAGAGCTGACGCCCGGTCGCGCGACCGACCATCCAGGCGAGAATCTGCTCTTCGAGCTGGGCGACCTGGCCGACGGTTGTGATCCCGCGACTGTGCAGCTTGTCCGCAGTGACCCGGCCGACTCCCCAGAGCCGCTCGACCGGAAGAGGGTGGAGGAAGCCCAGCTCGTCGTCCGGCGGCACAACCAGCAGCCCGTTCGGTTTTGCGACGGCGCTCGCCACCTTCGCGAGAAACTTCGTCCGCGCGATTCCGACCGTGATGGGCAGCCCGACCTCGTCGAGCACCCGTTGCCGGAGCCGCCTGGCGATGTCAGTCGGCGCGCCTGCCAGTCGCCGGAGCCCGCGGACGTCGAGGAACGCCTCGTCGATCGACAAGCCCTCGACGAGTGGCGTCGTGTCCTCGAACACCGCGAAGACCGCCTTGCTCGCCTCTGAATAGGCGGTCATGCGCGGCGGGACGACGATCGCCTGGGGGCAGAGCCTGTGTGCCTGCCATCCACCCATTGCCGTACGAATGCCATATGCCTTCGCCTCGTAGCTGGCGGCGAGCACCACTCCCCCGCCGACAATGACGGGGCGTCCGCGCAGTCGCGGATCGTCGCGCTGCTCGACGGAGGCGAAGAACGCATCGAGGTCGGCGTGGAGAATTTCCGCTTCTCGGAACACGAACATATGTTCCCATTCCGATGCGTCGGCGACAAGCGCTACGTTCTTGTCATGGGAGACCTGGAAACAGCCCTCGACGCGCTGGCCGCCGAGAAGTCCTTCTCCGGTGTCGTGCGCGTCGACCGAGGGGAGAAGATCGTCGTCGAGAGGGCCTACGGACTTGCGCACCGCGGGGATGAGATCCCGAACGAGGTGGGCACGCGGTTCGCGACCGCGAGCGCGACGAAGGGGCTCACCGCGCTAACGGTGGTCAGCCTCGTCGAGGACGGGGCGCTCGAGCTCGCGACGACGGCGCGCTCTGTACTTGGCGAGGATCTTCCGCTGATCGGTGACGACGTGACCGTCGAGCACCTGCTCGCCCACCGCTCGGGGATCGGCGACTACCTCGACGAGGACGATCCGGAGCTCGACCTCAACGGTTACCTCATGCCTGTCCCGGTACACGAGCTTGCCGAGACCGAGCACTATCTCGCCGTCCTCGACGGGTACGCGACGAAGTTCGCCCCGGACGAGCGCTTCTCGTATTCGAACGGCGGCTATGTCGTACTCGCGTTGATCACCGAGCGCGCGAGTGGCGTGCCGTTTCACGACCTCGTCCGGCAACGGGTGTGCGAGCCGGCCGGCATGCAGGACACGGAGTTCCTGCGTTCGGATGAGCTACCGGGGAGGACGGCGCTCGGCTACCTCGAGCTCGACGGCGTCTCGCGAACGAACGTCTTCCATCTGCCGGTGCGAGGCACGGGAGACGGGGGGATCTACACCACGGCGGCTGACATGCGGTCGTTCTGGACGGCGTTCTTTGCGGGCCGGATCGTCCCGCCGGCCTGGGTGGCGGAGATGGTGCGACCGCGGAGCGACGCGGCTGAGCACGAAAAGCGCTACGGCCTCGGTTTCTGGCTCCACGAGTCGACGGATGCCGTCATCCTCGAAGGCATGGACACCGGAGTCTCGTTTCGCTCCGTCCACGACCCGCACGCAGACCTGACACACACGGTGATCTCGAACACGACCGACGGCGCGTGGCCGGTAACGGCACTCCTGACCGAACGTCTCGACACCTGAGGCGGCTACTCGGGAAGCCAGCCCTCGCGGTAGCGCGTGAACGTGCGGTGGGGGACGGATGCGTATGCCTCGTCTTGCTTCGTCGTGTCCTCGGCGACGCCCGCCCCGTGTCGGAGCGCGGCCTCGTCGACGGTGTAGCCACCCCAGTCGGGGCCTGTTGAGCGTGAGCTACGAGCGCCGACCGCGACGATCACGCTCGGCCCGTCGCCGGCTCCGACGATCGTGTGCTTCGTCTCCGGAGGGCAATGCACGAAGTCCCACGCGCGCAGCATGCGCTCCTGGCCTTCGACGATCAGAAGCGCCTCGCCGGAGACGACGAGGAAGTCCTCCTGGTCGACCTCCCAGTGATACATGGACATCGGACTGCCAGGCTCGAGGACGAAGACATGAATCCCGACCTGTGCGAACTCGTAGTCACCGTCGAAGTCGGTGAGCGAGCCACGCCCTTCGGTGCCACGCCAGCACGTCTCGCGTGCGTTGACGACGAACCAGCCCTCGCCCCCAGGCGCGAGCCCGTGCTCCGTCACTTCGAGTCGCGCCTCGGGGACCACTCGCGAAGCCTGCCTCATCTGCCTCACGCCGTGCGACGGTGCCGCGGTACGATGCGACATCATCCGGGCTTGAGCACGAGCTGGCACGAGGGGTTCGCAGCCCGATACGACGAGTGGGCGGCGGGGATGACCGAGGACGTGCCGTTCTATGTCGCTCTCGCGCGGGAGGCGGACGGGCCGCTCGTCGAGCTCGCGGTCGGAAGTGGCCGCGTCGCGATACCCGTGGCACTCGCGACGGGGCGCACCGTCATCGGCATCGACTCGTCGCCGGCGATGCTCGAGCAGGCTCGCGAGCGGACGGCCGAGGCGGAGGTGGAGTTGGACCTGCGCGAAGCCGACATGCGCGAGCTCGCCCTCGACGAGCCCGCGGCGCTCATCTACTGCCCCGCCCGCGCGCTCCTGCACCTGCCGACGTGGAGCGACCGCCGCCGCACCTTCGAGCGCGTAGCCCGCTCACTTCGCCCCAGTGGACGGTTCGCGTGGAACGCCTTCGCGTTCGACCACGCGATCGCGGCACGCCTCGACGGGCTGCATGACGACGAGCCGGTACCGCACACACTTCGATATGCGGTCGGCGACAACCGCGTGGACATCACACTCGACAGCGGCGGGACCAGCTCGCTCTGGTGGGCGACGAAGAACGAGTGGCTCGGGCTCCTCGACGTCGCGGGCTTCGAGCTCGAAGCGCTGTACGGAGGGTTCGACCGGGAGCCATTCACCGAGGACAGCCGTGAGTACGTGTTCGTGGCCAGGCTCCGATGAGGGCGCTGGCGCGCATCGCGCTGCTCGCGTCGATCTCGCTCGTGATTGCCGCGACGGGCGAGCGTGCCACCGGCGGCCGGCCGGCGAGTGACGCGACCATCGAGGAGTTGACGCTCGAGCAGCAGGTCGGTCAGCTGATCCTGCTGAGCTTCCGCGGCACGACCGTGCCCGAGTACGTGCGGGAGGCTCTCCGGGAGAGACGCGTCGCTGGGGTGATCCTGTTCAGCGGCAACATCACCTCGCGCGGCCAGCTCCGCACGCTCACGCGAGCTCTTCGCGAGACCGGAAGCCGTCCGATCGTTGCGGTCGACCAAGAGGGAGGTAAGGTGCGGCGGATTCCGTGGGCTCCCCCGTTCGCGTCGCCGGCCGACCAGGTTGCGGCCGGAACGGTGCTTTCCGAGTCTGCTTCGGCAGCGAGGGCCCTGCGGGCGGCGGGGATCACGGTCACGCTCGCACCGGTGGCCGACGTTCCGAGCGCAGGTGGAGCCGCGCTTGGTTTTCGTGCGTTTTCGCGCGATCCCGCGGTGGCGATCCGCGCCGTCACTGCCGCTGTGGCCGGGTGGCGAAGCGGAGGAGTCGCGCCTGCGGTGAAGCACTTTCCCGGCCTCGGCGGCGCGACGGTCAACACCGACAGCGGCGAGGTAACGATCACGCGAACGCGTGCGCAGCTCGATGCGACCGACCTGCCCCCGTTCGAGGCGGCGATCCGCGTCGGCGTGCCGCTCGTGATGCTCGGACACGCGCGCTATCCGGCGCTCGATCGAGCTCGTATCGCGTCGCAGTCGCGGAAGATCGTCGTCGGCTTGCTGCGCGAGCGGCTCGGCTTTCGCGGAGTCGTCGTCACGGACTCGATGGAAGCTCGAGCATCGCTCGCGACGGGGAGCATCACGCGGGTGTCCGAGCGTGCCGTACGTGCCGGCGCCGATCTCATCTTGCTGACGGGGCGTGGCTCGTATGCGCCCGTGTACACGCACTTGCTCGCGGTAGCGAAGCGATCGCCGGCGCTTCGCGCTCGCGTCCGCGAGTCGGCCTCGCGCGTCCTCGCACTCAAGCAGCGCGGCGGTAAAGCGCCTCGCTGATGCTCGAGCGGCGGAGCGTTCTTGCGAGACTTGACGAATGGCGGGCGAGCAGCTCGAGATTCGTCGACTGGATGCGACCCAGGTTCGTGCGGAGCTCGACGGGCTCGCGGCGGTGCTCCTTGACTGCGTCGAGGGGGGTGCGTCTGTGGGCTACATGGCCACCTTCTCGCACGAGGACGCACGCGGGGTGTACGAGGCGTATGCCGGCGATCTCGAGCAGGGCGGTCGGTTGCTTCTCGCTGCGTTCGCGGACGGGAAGCTCGTCGGGACGGTGCAGGTCGTCTTCGCCCCACATCCGAACCGCCTCACCGCGCGGACATCGCGAGGATGCTCGTCCATCGCTCAGCCCGCAGGCGCGGCATCGCCCAACGGCTGATGGAGCAGGCGGAACGAGAGGCGTCGGCGGAAGGCAAAACGGTGCTCGTCCTCGACACGGTGACGGGCGACGCCGCAGAGCGCCTCTACGAACGGCTCGGCTGGACAAGGGTCGGCGTGATCCCGAACTACGCGCTCTATCCGGACGGACGGCCGTGCAGCACGACCGTGTTCTGGAAGGCGCTTTGAGGTTCGACCTCGCTCCGCGTCAAAGCGCCGTTGTCGCAGCCCCGGATGCGATGCTCACGCCGAGGTCGCGGAGTAGCCCGTCCTCGAGTCTGTACACAAGGCCGTGCACGGTGAGATCTTGGCCGCGCGCCCAGGCATCCTCGACGATCGTCGTCTGGCAGATGTGGGCGACTTGCTCGACGACGTTCAGCTCGCACAGCCGGTCCAAGCGGCGCTCCTCGGGGACCGCCGCGAGCTCTTCCGCGTGCTTCTCGCCGACGTCCACTACGTGACGAAGCCAGTTGTCGATGAGGCCGTGCCGGACGCCGGTCAGCGCGGCGCCGACGCCGCCACAGCCGTAGTGGCCGCAGACGATCACGTGCTTCACCCCCAGGACGTCGACGGCGTACTGGAGAACCGAGAGGCAGTTGAGGTCGGTGTGCACGACCACGTTCGCGACGTTGCGGTGCACGAACACGTCGCCCGGTGCCAAGCCCACGATCTGGTTTGCGGGAACCCGGCTGTCCGAGCAACCGATCCAGAGGTACTCGGGCACCTGGCGCTCCACGAGCCTCGCGAAGAAGTCCGGATCGTCCGCGACCATCCCCGCCGCCCAAGCACGGTTGCGCTCGAAGAGCTCGGCGAGGTCGGCCACCGGGCGAAACGCTACTTCGTCGCGCACGCGCATGCCCGGGACTCGCTCGAGCGAGGTAGAGGGGACGACGCCGGCAGCCGCGAACGAAGGACGTGAATCGTGAGCCTCACTCAGTACTACACAGCGACCTCGCTCGACGGCTTCATCGCCGACTCCGAGAACTCGCTGGACTGGCTGTTTACCCGCAAGCGAGAAGATGATGGGCCGTTGAACTACGGCGAGTTCATCGCCCGCGTCGGGGCGATGGCGATGGGATCTACGACGTACGACTGGATCCTCGACCACGAGTTCGCGGCCAAGGATCCGGCAGAGTGGAAGTGGCCGTATGACATCCCGTGCTGGGTCTTTACGCATCGGCAGCTGCGGGTCGTCCCCGACTCGGGAAATCGAGTTCACGAGCGCGGACGTCGCATCGGTGCACAGCGAGATGGTCAGCGCCGCCGGGGGGCAGAACATCTGGATCGTCGGCGGGGGAGACCTGGCCGGTCAGTTCGCAGACGCCGGGCTGCTGGACGAGGTCATCGTGATGATCGCGCCGGTCACGCTAGGTGGGGGCGCGCCCCTGCTACCCCGCCGGATCGAGCTGTGTCTGGACGAGCTCGGACGGAACGGCGACTTCGCCTGTGCCAGGTTCTCTGTCGTGCGCTCACCCGCATAAGTCGGATCCCGAGCGCTCTCAATGGTGTCCTAGACCGCACGCCTCACCTGAGCACCATGTCGAGGTTTTGGTTGACACGACCATAACCAAGTGCTAGGGTAACAGTCGCGAAGACTAAAACCACCGTAGGGAAGCGCGGACTACGACCTCTCGCGCTGGCCCTCGCACCAACATCGCGCCGAGGGCTACTACCGGTGCTGAAAAGGAGACCTCCGTGTTCATGCCCACGCTTCCGCTCGACTATCTCGAGCAGATCGACCACGGCGACCGCATTCGCCGGTCGCGCACTCGCCCAGGCGACAGTCGCTTGCGCCGCAACCCGCGCGGCTGTTCGAGTGAGTAGAGACGACATGCCGACTATCCGGAGAGCCGCTCTCGCATGACCACCAGTAAGCGCACAGCTGGGGAACCGCCGGTGGGCTACGACCCGTCGCAGTTCCCCGCGTTCGCAGTCACGGTGGACATGGTGATCCTGACCATGTCCGAGAGCTCGTTGCATGTTCTGCTCGTCCGTCGAGGTGAGGCGCCGTTCGAGGGCATGTGGGCCGTCCCCGGCGGCTTCAAGCGTCCCACCGAGACGTTGGACGAGGCTGCGAAGCGGGAGCTCCGCGAGGAGACCGGCGTCAACGCCGCGAGCCTGTTGACCCAGTTCGGCGCGTACGGCGACCCCGAGCGCGACCCGCGCATGAACGTCGTGACCGTTGCGTACGTCGCGGTGCTTCGGGACGTGGGGGCGATCGTTGCCGGCACGGACGCAGCAGACGCCTCCCTGGTCCCAGTATCGGATGTGCTGAACGGGAAGCTTGACCTAGCGTTCGATCATCGGAGGATCGTGCGGGATGCGATCGAGCGTGTACGCGTCGAGCTCGAGGTCGCGGGCATCGCAACGGCCTTCGTCGGAGCGACGTTCACCTTGGCCGAGTTGCGGGCTGTGTACGAGGCCGTTTGGGGCGTGCAACTCGACGCCGCGAACTTTCGCCGGAGCATCGTCTCGGAGGACGGTTGGGTGATCCCGACCGGGCGGCGAGCCCGGCCCGGCCCGGCCGGCGGCAGGCCCGCGGAGCTCTATCGAGCAGGTCGCGCATGGAAGCACGGCGGACCGATCCATCTACAACGAACCGACGAGAGGAAATGAATCCATGAGAGCAGTTGTCCACGACAAGTACGGCCCACCGGAGGTTTTGCGACTCGAGGACGTCGAGCGACCCGAGCCGGAAGACGACGAGGTCCTCGTCAAGGTTCACGCGACGACGGTTACCAGGAGCGACTGCGGCTTTCGCGCAGCAGAGCCGTTCTTCTCGCGCGCCTTCACGGGTCTGCGACGACCGAAGCAAAGGAACCTCGGCATGGAGCTGGCCGGCGTGGTCGAGGCGGTCGGCGCGGACGTGTCCGAGTTCGAGGTCGGTGACGACGTCTTCGGCGTCAGAGGCGGCGCGAACGCCGAGTACATCTGCGTCCGCGAGAGCGGCGTATTGGCGCACAAGCCGGCGGGCATGACCTACGAGGAAGCTGCCGCGGTTTGCGACGGAGCGATCATCGCGCTGGCGTGCTTGAGAAAAGCCGGCCTGCGCGAAGGGCGGAGCATCCTAATCTACGGGGCTTCCGGCTCCATCGGAAC
>JACCVK010000229.1 GCA_013698195.1 Actinomycetota bacterium
GCTGCCGCCTCGGCGAGATCGGGAACGCCCTGCTCGAACCGCGCCGCGCGCTCGTCCTCCGTGCCCAGCTCTCCACGTACGAACCGACCGTAGATCGCCTCGCAGAAGACGGCGGCCTTCCAGAGCGCGAGTGCCTCGAACCAGGAGAGGGGCTCGACGTCGCGGCCGCTCCCGGTGACGTAGCGTTCCACGAGCTCTGACCTCGTCGGAAAGCCGGGCAGGGCGGTCACGGGAGACGCGCCGAGCCGGTTCGGAGGGCCGCCGGGCTCGCTGTACATGGCGAGGAGGTAGCCGACGTCGGCGCGCGGATCTCCAATTGCGCCCATCTCCCAGTCGAGCACTGCGAGGACTCGGGAAGGATCGTCGGGCGCGATCATCGCGTTGCCGAGGCGAAAGTCACCGTGCACGACGGTCTCAGGCAGATACGTCGGCACGTTCTCGGCGAGCCAGGCACCAACCTCCTCCACACGCGGGAGCTCACGCGTCTTGTTGATCTCCCAGAGCTCGGCGAAGCGCCGCACCTGCCGCTCGTTGTAGCTTCCTCGCCGGGCGAAAGCGCTCAGTCCGGGGGTCGTAACGTCGGCTGCGTGGATCTCGACCAGCGAGTCGACGAAGTCGTCTCCGAGTCGTCGCCGCGCCGGCTCGCTCTCGAGACCCACTGGGAGCTCGTCTGTCGGGACGAAGCCGTCGAGGTACGCCATCACGTAGAACGGAACGCCCAGGATGCTCTCGTCCTCGCCGACCGCGACGATCGTCGGCAACCGCGTGAAGCCGGCGTCACGCAGCGCGAGCTGGAGCCTCGCCTCGCGCACGACGTCATGCGCGGACGGGGGTAACGGCGGGCGCGGCGGCCGGCGAAGAACGAACGTTCCCTCGTCGCGCTCGAGCAGGAACGTGAAGTTCGAGCCGCCGCCTTCGCCGATCCGGTGCGCTTGCACCATTCCGGCGCCCAGGCCGTGCTCATCGAGGAACGCGCGTACGCGGTCGAGCACGAGCAGAGGCGGCTTCGTCGATCCCCGAGCATCGGCTGCCGTCTCGACGATGTCGTCCGCTCGCGTCTGTGGGGCGGGCCCACGGGAAGGAGGCCCAGGAGAAGCAAGCATCGTGCGATCCTAGGCGCCGAGATGCGCCGCCGCCTCTACCTGATGCGCCACGCGGAGGTGTCGTACTTCGCAGCCGACGGGGAACCGGTCGACCCCGCGCAGGTGTCGCTGAACGCCGAGGGAATCGAGCAGGCGAGAGCAGCAGCCGAGTCTTTCGGCGGCATCGAGCTCGATCGCATCGTCACAAGCGGGTTGCCCCGCACGCTCGAGACGGCGGCGATCGTGGCTCCTGGGCTCGAGCCCGAAAGCTGGCCCGAGCTCGTCGAGCTCTGCGGCGGGCGTCTCTCCGAGATTCCCGCGGATGCACTCGAGCGCGAGTTCGTATACGCGTTTCGCGGTGTAATCGGAAACGACGTGCGCTTTCTCCGCGGCGAATCGATCGGGGAGCTCTTCGACCGCGTCCTGTCCGCGCTCGAGCGCCTGGTCGCGGACGACACCTGGCATACGGCGCTCGCCGTCCTCCACGGCGGCGTGAACCGCGCGATCCTCTCGTACGCGGTCACCGGCGAACGGATGTTTCTCGGGCACTTCGAGCAGGCTCCGGGCTGCGTGAACGTGCTCGACCTCGGCGAGGGTGGTGAGTGGCCGGGCGAGTGGCTCGTGCGCGCCGTGAACGTCACGGCGTACGATCCGCTCCACCTCGCGCATCGGCAGACGACGATGGAGCGCTACTGGGAGCAGTACCGGGCCGGGAACGCGTAGGAGCCGGGCGACCCCGGCTCCTACGGTGATTCGAGCTGTATTCCCAACTAGCGCGGGCGACCTTCGACGAGCTGGCCGACAGGCGTCCAGACCCCGTTGTTGAACCGCTGGAGCCGCATCTGGCTGACGACGAAGTGATCCGTCCTGCTCGTCTTCATCTTCACGCCGTTCAGCAGGAAGCGGTTCGACGAGTTGAGGCTCAGAAGCGCGTTCATGTAC
>JACCVK010000247.1 GCA_013698195.1 Actinomycetota bacterium
GCCCAGCAGCCGGCGCTCGAGCGATCCCTCGGACGCGTTCACCTCGTGGGGGACTACCTCGGGGGCGTGTACACGGAGACGGCAATCGCGAGCGGCCAGAGCGCAGCCGCCGAAATCGAGACTGCGCTCGCCCGCGAGCTTGCTCGGACGTGACCTCGGTCGTCGTCGTCGGCGGAGGCGTGATCGGGCTCGCCTGCGGCTGGGAGCTCCAGCGCCTCGGCGCAGACGTGACCCTGCTCGAGCGAAGCGCGGTCGGCGGCGGCGTCTCCCGGGGGAATACGGGCTGGGTCGTGCCGAGCATGGCGTCTCCGCTGCCCGCGCCGGGGATGGTTCGCGAAGGCATGCGCCAGCTCGTCACCCGAGGCGATGCGTTCGTCCTCCGCCCCTCGCTCGACCCGAGCTTCGTACGGTGGCTGTGGCGCTTCTGGCGAAGCTCTTCGTCGGCACGCTTCGACGCCGGCGTGCGGGCCCTGCTCGCACTGAACCGGCGGACGCTCGAGCTCTTCGACGCCTATCGGGACGCCGGCATTCGCTTCGAGATGCACTCGACCGGCCTCTTGATCGTCGCGCGAACGCTCGCCGGCCTGCACCACTACCGCGACATCTTCCGCCGCCTGCGTGCGCTCGGGTACGAGGGCGGAGAGCCGGTGGAGCTCGACGGCACCAGACTCGCCGAGCTCGAGCCCGCCCTCGACAGCAGGAACGTCGAGGTCGGACTGCATGCACCCGTCGATCGCTACGTTCGGCCCGAAGAGCTCATGAGCGGTTTGGCCGACGGGCTTCGCGCTGCCGGCGGTCACATCCTGGAAGGCCGTGAGGTCAGCAACATGCGGAGCGATACCGAGGGCTGGACCGTGGCCACAGATGCGGGCGGGATCCGCGCCGAGAAGGTGGTCGTCGCGGCAGGACTGCCCTCCGCGTCCCTCCTCCGCCCCTTTGGCTTTCGCGTGGCGGTTCAGCCCGCTCGTGGTTACAGCGTCACCATCCCCGGCAAGGGGACGCCTCCCCGGCACGCGCTCTATCTGGCGGAGGCGAAGCTCGGCCTGAGCCCGTTCGCGAGCGGTGTCCGGATCGCCGGTGTGTTCGAGCTCGGCGCAGCCAAGGCCGAGGCACCGGCGGGAGCCGGGAAGCGTCTGCTCGCAGCGGCGCGCCCGTATCTCGCCGGCTGGCAGCCGGAGGCCGACGAGCCCCTCGCGACCTGGGCCGGCCTGCGTCCTGCGACAGCCGATGGGCTCCCGCTGATCGGGGAGCTTCCTGGGAATCGCGGCCTCTTCGTCGCGGCGGGACACGGCATGCTCGGCGTGACACTGGCGCCCGCGACCGCCGCGCTGCTCGCACCGCTCGTACTCGAAGGGCGCACGACACCGGAGCTCGAGCCCTTCGCGCCGGGAAGGAATTGATGCGCATTCGCGGCGCCGTGCTCGAGGAGACGCGCGGCACGTTCTCGGTGCAGGAGCTCGATCTCGCACCGCCCGGGCCTCACGAAGTGCTCGTTCGGCTTCACGCGAGCGGGGTCTGCCACTCGGACCTGAACGCGATCGACGGTACGGCCGAGACGCTCTGCCCGGCTGTGCTCGGTCACGAAGGGGCGGGCATCGTCGAGGAGATCGGGGAGCACGTCACGCGAGTCCGCCCCGGCGATCACGTCGCGCTCAACTGGCTTCCCGCCTGCGGCGTCTGCGCCGAGTGCGCCCGCGGCTTCTCGTGGCTCTGCTCGACTGCGTGGGAGGGCATGTCGACCGGCGGCCTCGAGGACGGGACGACCCGCCTCTCCCGCGCCGGCGAGCCGATCTACCACTACTGCTACGTCTCGACGTTCGCAGAGGCCTGCGTCGTGTCCGAACGTTCGTGTGTGCCCATCCCGTCCGATGTGCCCTTCGAGATCGCGGCCCTCGTCGGCTGTGGCGTGACGACGGGCGTCGGTGCCGTGGCACGGACGGTGGAGACGAAGCCCGGCGACCGGTTCGCTCTGATCGGCTGCGGCGGAGTCGGGCTGTCCGCGCTCCTGGCAGCCGCGGCGCTCGGCGCCGACCCGATCATTGCCGTCGACGTGGTTCAAGAGAAGATCGACGTCGCGCTGACCCTCGGGGCGACGGACGGCGTCCTCTGGCAGGGGAGCCCGGAGGCGACGGCAGCCGCGGTGAGAGACGTCACCGGCGGCGGCGTGGACGTCGCCGTGGAGGCGACCGGCAGGCCGGAGGCGATGCTCGCCGCCTACCTCAGCACGCGCAAACGCGGTGCGGCCGTGCTCGTCGGCATTCCCCGCGAGGGCACTGTGGTGGAGATTCCCGCCGGAACGATTCAGCGCGCAGAGCGCCGCGTGCTGGGCTCGATCTACGGCTCGTCCGTGCCGGATCGCGACTTCCTGTCGGCACTCGAGCTCTATCGTGAAGGCCGCTTGCCTCTCGATCTCCTCATCTCGCACCGGCTCGGGCTGGACGACGTCGTACAGGCTTTCGAGTTGATGAAGAGCGGCACAGCGCTTCGCGTCGTGCTGGATCTCGCGAGCAGCGGATGAGCGCCGGCGAGCTCGACGGGCGTATCGGCGAAGGTTGGGGAGGCGAGGCGCCCAACGGGGCTCACGTCAACGTCGTCCTCGCGCGGCGGGGAAGCCCGACGGGCGCCGCCGCCGTCAGCATGCTCGCCCACCCAACTCCGGGGCACACGCCCGTGCTCGTCTGTGTCGGACCGTCACCGGCCGAGTACGAGCCCGTCTGGCCACCCACGCTGATGATGAACAAGGCGACCGCGACCGAGGAACGCCATCAGACGATCACCTGGGGCGCGGCTCAGCTCGGGATAGGCCAGGGCGTCCTCGATGCGGTCGCCGACGAGCTGATCGAGGCGAGCGACGACCTGCTCGTCCTCGTCGCCGTCTACATCGACCCGACCGCGGAAGACGAGACGGCGGTGCGGCTGGCGAGCCGTGCCGCGACGCGCAAGGCACTCGCGATGTGCGTCGAAGGACGCGATCCGGCGGCGTCTGCCTCCCTCGTCGACCGGCGCGACTCGCTCGAGAACCCCTTTTACAGCGGCGAGTAATGCGCATCGCCTCGATCGAGACCCTCAGGTATCGATATCCACTCGACCCGCCGTTCGCGGCCGCCTGGGATCCCGAGCCCCGCACGTACCAGGACGCGACAGTCGCGATCGTCCGCTCAGACGACGGCGTCGACGGCTATGCGAGCGGGGACGACGTACCGGATCGAGAGCTGCTCGAGCGCTTGCTCGTCGGGCTCGACCCGACACAGACCGACGTCGTGCACGGCATCTGCGAGACGGTCGACTTCCACCATGGGCGTAACTGGACGATCGAAGTCGCTGTCTGGGACCTGGTCGGGCGCGCGCGGCAGCAGCCGCTGTGGCAGGTGCTCGGCGGCAGCCGCGACAGGCTGCTGGCCTACGCGTCGAGCGGCGAGCTGGTCTCCGCGGAGGAACGAGCGCGCCGCTGCGTCACACTGCGCCAATCGGGGGTCAAGGCCGTGAAGCTACGCCTGCACTCGAACGACTGGCGCCTCGACCTGCCCGTGATCGAGGCGGTCCGGGCGGCCGTTGGCTCCGAGCTCGAGATCATGGTCGACGCGAACCAGGGCTGGCGCATGCCGGGCGACCTCACACCGCGCTGGAGCCTGGAAACCGCGAGTGACTTCGCACGCGAGCTCGCACGTCTCGACGTCTACTGGCTCGAAGAACCGCTGCCGACGGACGACGTGGAGGGCTACGCGGCCCTCTGCGGACGGCACGACCTCCGGATCGCGGCCGGGGAGATGGTCCGGTCTCAGGCAGAAGCGCGCGACCTCGTCCTTCGTGGCCGTGTCGACGTCATCCAGACAGACGTCGTCCTCTCGGGAGGGATCGCCGGGTGCGGGCGAGTGGCCGCGGTCGCCGAGCAGGCTGGGAGAACCTGGAGCCCACACACCTGGTCGAACGGCTACGGCTTGCTGGCCAACGTGCACGCGGCACTGGCCTTCTCCACCTGTCCGTACATCGAGGTTCCCTACGACCCGCCGGCTTGGAGCGAGGCGCGCCGAGACTGGTTGCTCCCCGTGACGCTCAGCATCGCGACGGACGGGACGATCTCGCCGCCGCCCGGACCCGGCCTCGGCGTCGTGCCGGATCTCGACGCATTGGAGCAGTACCGCGTCGGCTGACGCCGCGCCTCCTACTCCCAGTTGTAGAGCCGCTTCTCCTTCTCCTGGATGTTCTCGCCGAGGACGGGGTGCAGCGAGATGTCGGGGGAGTACCGGCTCGCGGGCACCTCGCGTCCGAGCGCCTCGGCCATCGAGCGCACGTGGTGGGGCGCGCCCCCACAGCAGATACCGATGAAGCCGACTCCCAGGTCGCGCGCGGCGAGCGCGAAATCGGCCATCTCGAAGCGTGTGCACGTGAAGGGATCGAGGGCGATCGGGAAGGCGCGAGAGCCGTCCTCCGCGCGCAGGCCCACGAACGTCGGCTCCTTCGGGGTCGTGTGGTACGGAACCGGCTGCGCGGCAACGTGGCAGCTGACGGCGGCGCGCACTCGCTCGAGAATCGGAAGCATCGTCCCCGGACCGCGCGAGCAGTTGAGCCCGACGACGTCGGCACCCGCATCCTCGAGGCGCTTGCTCGCCTCGTCGAACTCCACACCGTCGATCGTGATGTCGCTGGTGGAAGCGAACGTGACGACGGCGGGCAATCCCGCGGCCTTGACGACCTCGGTCGCGATCAGTGCCTCGCCGAGGTAGTCCATCGTCTCCGCGATGATCAGGTCGGCGCCTTCCTCGATCGCCCAGCCGACCTGCTCTTCGTACATCGCGCGGACCACAGCGCCGGACCGTTCCGCGTCGTCCTTGTCGTATGCCCACGTGTTGCAGATGTTCCCGGCGACGAGCGCATCCCCCTCGCTCGCAACCTCACGGGCGAGCCGCAGCGCATCGCGGTTGAGCGGCTCGAGATCGTCCTCGCGCCCGATCAAGCGCATCTTTTCTCGATGGCCGTAGTACGTGAACGCGACCATCACCTCTGCTCCCGCACGCAGAAACTCCCGGTGCAGCTCGCGCACTGCGTCCGGGAAGTCGAGGACGACCTCCGGCACGTACGGGCCGCTCTTGAGGTAGCCCCGTCGCTCGAGCTCGAAGAGATAACCCTCGGCGCCGAGCACGGTGCCCTTCTCGAGCCGCTCCAGGAGTCCGGCTCTGACCTCAGTGTCGGGGGATTGGGCCACCGGAGTAGAGATCGTACTCGCCCTCGCGCCCGAAGCGCTCGACGCAGCGCGCGAGGGCCGTCTCGTCGAGGTCGACGCCGAGACCCGGTCCGGTTGGCACGTCGATGCCGCCGCGCTCAGGCGAGAACGGACCCCCAGCCACGACGTCGTCCGCCGTCCAGCGCAGGAGCGACTGGCTCGGGC
>JACCVK010000199.1 GCA_013698195.1 Actinomycetota bacterium
GACAAGCTGGAGTGCGGCATCCACGAAAACGCGAGATTGGAGAAAACCGCATGAGTCAGCACATCTACGCCCACGAGCATCCCGAGTCGGAGACCGACCGGGGCGGAGGCTTCACCCTCTGGTTCACGGGGCTCTCTGGCTCGGGGAAGACGACGATCGCGCACCACGTGGGTCCGGAGATGGACCGGCGCGGGCTCGTCGTCGAGTATCTCGACGGGGACACCGTGCGCACGCATCTCTCGAAGGGTCTCGGTTTCTCGAAGGAGGACCGAGACGCCCACGTCGAGCGCCTCGGCTGGGTTGCTTCGCGGATCACCCGCCACGGTGGCGCGGTTATCGTGGCGGCGATCTCGCCCTACGAGCAGGCCCGCGCGAATGCACGCGCACTGGTCGAGGAACATGGCTCGTTCATCGAGATCCACGTGCGGACGTCACTAGACGAGTGCGCCCGCCGCGACGTGAACGGTCTCTACGCCAAGGCCTTCGCGGGGGAGATCAAGGGATTCACCGGCGTGGATGATCCGTACGAGGCTCCGCCCTCCGCCGAGATCGTCGTCGACACCGAAGGGCTCACACCCGAGCAGTCCGCGGCAATCGTGATCGAGAAGCTCGAAGAGCTCGGCCACGTGCCCGCCCAGGTGCGGGCGTGACCGATCGACTGGTCGCGCCGCACGGCGGTTCGCTCGTCGATCGAACCGGAGACAAGCCCGCAGATCTCGACTCGCTCGAGAGCGTCCCGCTGACCTCGCGAGAGCTCTCCGACCTGGACATGCTCGCCTCGGGTGCGCTGTCGCCGCTCGAAGGATTCATGGGTCGCGAGGATTACGACTCCGTCGTCGAATCGATGCACCTCGCGAGCGGGCTGCCCTGGGCGCTGCCCGTATGCCTGGCAGTCGACGCCGCGCCGAGCGGCGACCGAGTAGCGCTGGTCGAGGAGTCCGGCCGCCCCGTCGCAGTGCTCGAGGTCGAGGGGGTCTACGAGTACGACAAAGAGCGCGAGGCCGTGAACTGCTTCCGGACGAAGGACGAGGCCCACCCGGGCGTCGCCCGGCTCTACGAGCAGCGGCCGAAGTACCTCGCGGGCCGCGTCACCGTCTTCCAGCGCGCCACGCCCACGTTTCCGGAGCTCGCCCTCGACCCGGCCGACACTCGCGCGGCCATCGCAGAGCGTGGCTGGAAGCGCGTCGTCGGCTTCCAGACCCGGAACCCGATCCACCGTGCGCACGAGTACCTGACGAAGGTCGCCCTCGAGACCGTCGACGGGCTGCTCGTGCATCCGCTCGTCGGCGACACGAAAGCGGACGATGTGCCCGTGGACGTGCGCGTCGCCTGCTATCGCACGCTCCTCGACGGCTACTACCCGGAAGATCGCGTACTGCTGTCGGCGTTTCCGGCCGCGATGCGCTACGCGGGCCCGCGCGAGGCGATCTGGCACGCGATCTGCCGCAAGAACTACGGCTGCTCGCACTTCATCGTCGGGCGCGACCACGCAGGTGTGGGCGACTACTACGGCACATACGACGCGCAGCTGATCTTCGACGAGTTCGCGCCCCACGAGCTCGACATCGAGCCGATGTTCTTCGAGCACACCTTCTGGTGCAACCTGTGCGGATCGATGGCGAGCACCAAGTCATGTCCCCACGGTCCGGACGATCGCGTCTTTCTCTCCGGGACAAAGGTGCGCGAGATGCTCGACGAGGGCGAGGTCCCGCCCGTGGAGTTCACCCGCCCCGAGGTGGCCCAGGTCTTGATCGACGCCTATCGGGTGCCGTGACTCGCCACGCCCGCGGACGCGAAGCGGCCGCCTTTAGGGGTCTTCGCGCACACGGAATCTGCGATCGCGGATTCCGTGTTTGCGCATGACCTGGGAGTTCGTCCTCGCCGGGCTCTTCACCGGATTGCTCGTCGGGACGACGGGGATGGGCGGCGGCTCGCTGATGACGCCCATCCTCGTGTTCATTTTCGGCATTCCGCCGACGACGGCGATCGGCACGGACATCGCGCACGGCGCGGCTTTCAAAACGGTGAGCGCCGTCCAGCACCGACGGATGGGGAACGTGCGTGCCCGGCTGGCGGGCTGGATGCTCATCGGCTCCGCGCCGATGTCGCTCGTCGGCGTCTGGACGGCGGTCCAGGTCACCGATCGCTACGGGGACGGCGTCGAAGACGTCATGGCGAAGGTTCTCGGTGCCGCGCTGCTGTTCGGAGCGATCGGCCTCTTCGCGAAGAGCCTCATCCACACGAGCACGGGCGGCGAGATGCGCGGCAAGCTCAGCAGGCGCGACTGCATCGCGGCCATCATCATCGGCGCTTTCGGCGGCTTTATCGTCGGGTTGACCTCCGTCGGGAGCGGGGTCTTCTTCGGGCTGACGCTGCTCATCCTCTTCCCGCTCCGGGCGCAGAAGGTCGTCGGCACGGACATCTTCCATGCCGCGGCGCTCCTCTACGTCGCCGGCGTCGGACACTGGCTCGCGGGAAACGTCGACTTCACGATTCTCGGCTGGCTGCTCGTCGGGTCGATCCCGGGAGTGCTCGTCGGCGGACGGCTTACGCTTGCCATACCCGAGCGGCGTCTCCGCTTCATCCTCGCCGGCGTCCTCGGTCTCGCCGGCATCAAGCTGCTGGACGTTCCCGGCTCCGGGGTCATCGTCATCGTCGTGCTGTCAGCCGCGCTCGTCGCTCTCCTCGTCTTCCTCGCGCGCCATACCTGGATCCGCTTCCGCGCGCGGGGTGAGGACGCGGCGCCCGCCCCGTCTCCCGACTAGCGGCGCTCGTCGACAACGAGGTCGGCAAACGACGACCACGACTTCCCGCACTCCCACCAGCCGTGCACGTGCGGCGTCACGAGCGCGACGTTGCGGAAGTAGTAGATGGGGATCGCGGCGACCTGCTCGGCGACGGCCATGCGGTCGGCGGCGTGGAAGAGCTCGAGCCTCCGACGGCCGTCCGCTTCGGCTCGCGCCCCGTGATCGCGTCCGATGAGCGGCGTCTCGACGCCGACGACGCCGCGTGGCTTGACCGCGTCGGGACGTGCCCGCAACGGAGATGCGTAACGACCGGCTCCACCTTTCCCTTGAGCTCGTGCTGGGTAGGCTCGCCCCACTCAAAAAGCCCTTCGGCGAGGCGGTGTGTCGTCGCGTCTACGAGAATGCTGCCGGGATCGGCTGCGCCCTGGAGACGGGCGGCGGTGTTCACGGTATCGCCGAAGGCAGCGTACTCCACGCGCTCTCCCGCGCCCACGGCACCTACGACCACCGGCCCCGTCGTCACACCGACACGGACGCCGAAGTCACCGATGCCCCAGCCGCGCTCGACCTCGGACGCGTATCCGCTCATCGACTCGACGATCGCGAGGCCCGCCAGCAGCGCGCGCTCGGCGTCGTCCTCGGACGCGACCGGAGCGCCGAAGAACGCCAGCACCCCGTCGCCGGCGAGATCCTTCACATACCCGCCGAAACGCTCGATCTCCGCGACGATGCGCGCGATGGCGCCGGCCATCACGAGCTTTACCTCGGCGTCGTCGAGACTTTCCGCGAGCGCCGTCGAGCCGACGACGTCCGCGAAGAGCGCGGTGATCGGACGGCGCTCCTCCCTGACCGCGGGCCCGTGTCGACGGTCTCCGCCACCGGGTCATTCTGTCTACGATCGCGCGGCCATGCGCACCGTCTGGGTCAGCGACGACATCATCGGCCGCGACTGTCTGGAGGTGGCGGCTGAGGTGGGCGCCGAGATCGTCGGCGTCGTGACGCTTCCCGAGAGCGCGACCATCGATCGTTCCGCCCGGTGCCGGTTCGACGAGATCGCCGCCCGGGTCGGAGCCGAATACGTCGAGGCGGAGGACGTCAACTCGGCAGACGTGCTCGCTGCGCTCGAGCGGCTCGATCCCGAGCTCGTCTTCATCGTCGGCTGGTACCAGCTCGTTCGCGAGCCGTTCATCGCGCGTGCGCGCGAGGGCGTCTTCGGGATGCATCCGACCCTGCTTCCGCGTCATCGCGGCCGCGCGTCGATTCCGTGGGCGCTTCTTTCCGGTCTCGCCCGAACCGGAGTCACGCTGTTCCAGATCGTCGATGCGAGCGCCGACTCAGGTGAGATCGTGGGACAGGTCGTCGTCGACATCGAGCCCGACGACACGGCGACGACCCTCTTCGAACGGGTCGCGACCGCGCATGTCGACCTGATCCGAGAGTACGTGCCTGAGATCGTCGCCGGCACCGCGCCGCGGATCCCTCAGAACTCGGCGCGAGCGAGCACCTGGCCTAGGCGTAGGCCTGCCGACGGCATCATCGACTGGGAGACCCGCGCTCCGTATCTCTACGACTGGGTGCGCGCGCAGACGAGGCCGTATCCAGGCGCGTTCACCTACCTCGGGGACGAGAAGGTCGTCGTCTGGCGCGCTCGTCCTGTCGAGCACGCGGAGCTCGCTCCGGCGGGGACGGTCGTCGCGGAGCGAGCCGAGGGACCGGTCGTCGCCTGTGGCGAGGGCGCCTTGTTGCTCGAGGAGTTCGAGCCCGGCGCCGGACAGCTCGTCGTGGGAGCGAGGCTCGGATGAGCTCCGAGCGCACCACTCGCTTGCAACAGCCTGCGGCGAGCGTCCGTGTACTCGTGTTCGCCGCCCACCCCGATGACGAGGTGCTTGGCATGGGCGGGACCATCGCCGTGCATGCCGTCGATCGCGGCGACATGGTGCGGATTGCGTGCGTCACGGATGGAAGCTCGACCCAGTACCCGGGCGACGCCGCGAAGCGCGCGCAGAAGGAGGGCGAGGCGACCCGTGCGGCCGCTGAGCTCGGCGTCACCGACTACGTTCATCTGGACCTGCCCGACATGCGGCTCGACACGCTCGCGCACGTCGAGGTGAACCGCGTGGTCGAGGAGCAGGTCCGAGCGTTCGGGCCGACGGTCGTCTACACGCCGCACCCCGACGTGAACTACGACCACCGCGCTCTCTTCGACTCCGTCGTCGTCGCAACCCGTCCGGTGCCGACTCAGAGCGTCCGCCGACTGCTCACGTACGCGCCGACCTCGAGCACCGAGTGGACACCCGCGCCCGTGAACTGGTTCGTCCCCAACTGGTACGAGGACGTGACGGGGATGCTCGAGCGCAAGCTCACCGCCTTCGCGCAGTACGAGACCGAGCAGCGGCCGTATCCGCATCCGCGGAGCGAGCGCGCGATTCGGGCTGCCGCGGAGTTTCACGGTGCGAGCTGCGGCTGTGAGCACGCGGAGCCGTTTGTCCTCGTTCGCAGCCTCGAACGCAGCCACCAACGCGCCTAGTGCGGCGATTGCCGCAGACGCTGATCGTCCTCGCGCTCCTCGGCGCAACCGCCGCAGCGTTCGCGGTCACCGAGCGGTTGAAGCTCGAGAAGAGCCCGATCACCGGTACGCGCGTGGACAAGGTGTTCTCGCCCGTCTGTGAGTGCGCGCGAGACGTGAGCGTCATCTCTTTTCGACTCCGCAAGCCGGGAACGGTCACGGTGGACGTGCTCGACTCGGGGGGCGACCCGGTGCGCACGCTCGTCCGCGACCGGCGAGAGCTCGCGGGACGCGTCTCTTACACGTGGGATGGGCGGGGCGAAGCCGGACGCGTGGTCGAGGAGGGGATCTACCGCCCGCGGGTGCGACTGCGTCAGAACGGCCGCACGATTGTGCTCCCGAACCCCATCCGCGTGGATACAACCCCGCCGACGATCTCGCTTCGTCGCGCATTCCCGCGCCTCTTCTCACCGGATGGCGACGGGAACGTCGATCGCGTCACGGTCGAGTACGAGATCGACGAGCCGGCACGCGCGATGATGCTCGTGAACGGGCGCCGACGGGTGCTCAGCAAGTTCCGCGAGACGAAGGGCCGCCTCCTGTGGTTCGGCCGCATCGGCGGCCAGCCGGTTCGGCCGGATGACTACGAGATTCGTCTGCGGGCCTTCGACCTAGCGGGCAACCGCTCGGCGAGATCGCGGGCCATCGCCGTGCGGCTGCGGTACGTCGAGTTCGTTCGCGATCGCGTTGAGGTGGTCGCCGGAGAGCGCTTTGGGATCGGGGTCGCAACCGATGCCGATGTGTACCGCTGGCTCTTCGACGCGCGCCGCGGGAAGTTTCGGAAGCGGGTTCTCGTGCTGCGCGCCCCCGACGATCCCGGTACGTACGCGGTCTACGTCGTGGTCGGGCGCTGGGCCGATCGCGCCGAGGTGGTCGTAACCGAGCCCGCGCAGCCGTGAGCTCCCCGCCCCTGCTGATCCTGGGCGTGCGTCGCTCAGGCACGACGTTGCTCCGACTGATCCTGGATCGCTCCACCGGGATCGCGATTCCCGACGAGTCGCACTTCATTCCACAGCTTGCGCGCCGCCACCCAGGGCCGGTCGACCGGGATACGTTCCTCGAGGATCTGCGCCGCGTGCGGACGCTCGCGCGCTGGGGGATCACGGTCGCGGATGTGGCGCCCTTGGTCGAGCCGGGGTCGGACACGGGCGCCGCAATCGCGGCCGTCTTTCGTGCGTACGCGGCAAAGGCTGGGAAGCCGCGCTGGGGCGACAAGACGCCCGCCTACATGCGCTATCTCCCGCTTCTCGACCGGCTGTTCCCCGACGCGCTCTACGTCCATCTGATTCGTGACGGCCGCGACTGTGCGCT
>JACCVK010000263.1 GCA_013698195.1 Actinomycetota bacterium
CGGGAGGACTGCCACCTTGACGGGCGCGATCTCCGGATGCAGCCGAAGCACCGTGCGCGGGCGGTCGGCGACGACTTCCTCGGTGTAGGAGTCGACGAGGAACGCGAGGAGCGTCCGGTTCACGCCGGCTGCGGGCTCGATCACGTGCGGAACGAAACGCTCGCCGCTCCCTGAGTCGACCCACTCGAGCCGCGTTCCGGACGCCTCGGTGTGCGCGTTCAGGTCGAAGTCGCCGCGGTTGGCGATGCCCTCGAGCTCCGACCAACCGATGGGAAAGAGGTACTCGATGTCGCTGGTGCCGCTCGAGTAGTGCGAGAGCTCGTCGGCCTCGTGCGGCCTGACGCGGAGGTTCTCCTCGCGGATCCCGAAGCGGATGTACCAGCGGAGTCGCTCGTCGATCCAGTACCGATACCACTTGTCGGCTTCCGCGGGCGGCACGAAGAACTCCATCTCCATCTGCTCGAACTCGAGAGTGCGGAAGATGAAGTTCCCGGGCGTAATCTCGTTCCGGAACGCCTTGCCGACCTGCGCGATGCCGAACGGCGGCTTGCGGCGCGCGATCTGTGCGACGTTCTTGAAGTTGACGAAGATGCCTTGGGCGGTCTCGGGGCGGAGATACGCGTCGAGCCCGGTCTCCTCGACCGCGCCGATCCTCGTCTGGAACATGAGGTTGAACTGGCGCGCTTCTGTGAGATCGCAGAGCTCCGTCTCGCCCGGGTGCTTGCTCGGCCTCGCCCCGCACTCGCTCTGGTCGATGTGGTCGGCCCTGTAGCGCCGCTTGCAGTGACGGCAGTCGACGAGCGGGTCGGTGAACCCGCCGACGTGCCCCGACGCCTCCCACACGCGGGGGTGCAGGATCACGGACGAGTCGAGCGCGACGATGTCGTCCCGCTCGCGCACCATCGCCTCGAGCCAGCGGGCTTTGACGTTCTCCTTCATGAGCACGCCGTAGTGGCCGTAGTCGTACGACGAGCCGAGCCCCCCGTAGATCTCGGAGGAGGGGAAGACAAACCCGCGGCGCCGTGCGAGCGAGATGATCTTGTCCATCGTGACGTCGTCCGGCATCGCTCGGACGTTACTTGTACGCGCAGGAGCGGTATAGCCTCAGTCCGTGCCCGAGCAGCCCGAGCGTGCGGCCGTCGAGCTGCACATCGTCTCCGACTCGACGGGCGAGACCGCCGCGCGGCTCGTCCTCGCGCTCGAGGCGCAGTTCCCCGACCAGCCTTTCGTCGAGATTCGGCATCCCCGGGTTGAGAACGTCGAGGACCTTCACCTCGCCGTTCAGCAGGCTCGCGGGCGACCGGCCGTGATGGTGTACACGCTCGTCGGGTCGGAGCTGCGCGACGCGATGCGACAGCTCTGCCGCCGCGCGCGGGTTCACTATTGCGACCTGCTCGGGCATCCCATCGACTCGATCTCGCGCGTCGCGGGAGTCGCGGCGCAGATGCAGCCGGGAGCACGAGCTCCGCTCGATGCGCAGTACTTCAAGCGAATCGAGGCGATCGAGTTCGCCGTGAAGTACGACGACGGTGTCGGCCGCGGGCTCGACGAGGCGGACATCGTCCTCGTCGGGGTCTCGCGCACCTCCAAGACCCCGCTCTCGATCTACCTGGGCTATCTCGGTCAGAAGGCGGCGAACGTTCCGGTAGTCGGCGGGATCGATCCCCCGCCGGAGCTCTTCGAGATCGATCCCGCGAAGATCGTCGGCCTCACCATCGCCGCCGAGCGTCTCGCCGACATCCGCACCGTGCGCGTGCGGAGCATGGGAACACCGCGGCGGAAGTACGCGGAGCTGGAAGGGATCTACTCGGAGCTCGAGGAGGCAGCCGCAATCCATCGCCGTCTCGGGTGCCCTGTCATCGACGTCTCGGAGCTCTCCGTGGAGGAAACAGCCGCACGGATCATCCGCCTGGTCGAGCGGCGTCGACGCAAGGCCGTCTCCTGACGAGCCCTCATTCTCCTCGCAGCGGCGCGCCGGGCGAGCCGCCCCTGCGAAACCCGTTCCGGCCGCCCCCGGGCGGCCACGGCGACCTGCGGGAGAAGGGCTGGGCGCCGCCCCTTCGCTTCGCGTTCTGGTGGAGCCTGCTCTTGACGAGCTTGCTCGTGTTCTACGTCCTGCTCACACCCATCTGGCTCGGGCTTCGCGCCGCCGCGTGGGTTGCAGAGCTCCGCGCGCGGGCGAGGCGCTGATCAGTCGGCCGGATCGAGGCGATACACCTCGCCCGACCCCGCCGTAACGTAGACGCGCCCGCGGCCGTCGACGCCGAAGCTCGTCAAGCCCGGTACGGAGACGCCGAGATCCAGCGGTTGGCTCGCGATCGAGTTGCCGAGCGTCAACGCAGTGACTCGGCCACTGCAGAGGTCGCCGAACAGATAGCGGCCGGCGAGCTGCGGCAACCTTGGATCGCGCACCACGACGCCGCCGATGATCGCGCACACATCCCCGTCCCGGGCGAACTCGTAGGCCGGCCGCACCGAGCTCGGGCAGGTCGCCGCGGAGTCGAAGACGAGGCTGCCCTCGAAGCACGGCCAGCCGAAGTTGAGCCCGGACTGGCCCTGCGGCACGACGTTCACCTCCTCGCGAGAGGTGCTGCCGACATCCGCCACGACCAGCGAGCCGGTCTCGGCGTCGATCCAGAACCGCCACGGGTTCCGCAGGCCGTACACCCAGGTCTCCGGCCGCGGGTCCGACGCTCCCGAGAAGGGATTGTCCGCGGGAATCGCGTAGGGATCGCCTCGGCGTGGGTCGACCCGCAGGATGCGTCCGAGCAGAGAGTCGAGGTGCTGAGCGAAGAAGCCTGCCGGGTTGAGGACGCCAGGGTCGCCGTCGCCCACGGACGCATAGAGATACCCGTCGGTCCCGAACTGGAGCATGCCGCCGTTGTGATTCTCGTACGGCTTCTCGATCTCCAGTACCGCACGTTCCGTAGACGGGTCGACGACTTCGGGATCGTTCGCGTGCCGCCGGAACTCGGCAATGCGTATGTCGCCGTAGCCCACACGCCGGTTGTAGAACGCGTACAGCAACCCGCTCTGGGCGTGGTCGGGCGCGAACGCGACGGAGAGGAGCCCTGACTCACCGGATGAGGTGACGTTTCCGCGCAAATCGAGAAGGGGCCGCGCTTGCACCTCGCCGCCGCGCAGCACACGGACCGCGCCCGTCTGCTCCACGACGTACACGGTCTCGGTGTCACCCGGCGGAGCGGTCACCAAGACCGGCTGCTCGAAGGTCCCGATTCGGGTCAAGGCGACCGTGCCGGTGACGTCGGGAGGCGGGGGCGGCGGCGGAGCGATCGGCGGCGAACCCACGGAGAAAGTCCCCTTCATCCCGAGCCGCACATGGCCGGAAACACGACACACGAACGGGTATCGGCCCTTCCTGGCGAAACGCATCACGAGGACCTGGCGCCGTCCGTGCCGCAAGAGCTTCGTCCGCTTGCCCGCAATCGCGAAGTCATGCAGCGCGTGACCGCGGTTGCGGACGACGAAGCGAACGGTTGTCCCGGCCGGCACGGAACGTCTCGAGAGCGTAAACGAGTAGTCACGCATGTCGACGAGCACGGTGACGGTCGCGCTCGGCTTCGGAGACGCGGAGCCCGCGAGAGCAGCGAACGCCAGTCCCACGCCGGCGGCGAGGGCGAGCGAGCGTGCGAAACCGCCCCAGCTCACGAGCGGACAGGCTAGTCCCGCCGCCGGTTGCTTCCTCGACTCCTTACAGAGACCTTAGAAAGCGCGTCCCAGAATTCGAGCCTCGAGCGGCGTCTCGGCGCCTGGCTCGACGCGATAGGCGCGGGCGTCGGGCGTCGATGCCACGACCTCGTGCAGCTCCGAGCCCACGTAGTGGAGCGCCGCGCCGTCGTCCGCGGCGATGCCCGCGGGGAACCCACTGTCCACGAGAGCTCGGTAGACCGGCCGCCGTAGCTCCTCACCGTCGTAGTGGGGACAAAAGCTTCCGGGCAGGATCCCGAGACCGTCCTCGAGAGGCCCGAGGTCGCGTGCGAACGAGTCGGTCACGCATGCTTCGAACCAGCAATTCGCGCCCGCGCTGACGCCGCCGAGCACGGCGCCGCGCTCCCAGGCCGCCCGGAGGGCACGATCGACGCCGTGGAGACGCCAGATCGCGAGGGCGTTCGCGGTGTTTCCGCCGGACACGTAGACGACGTCCTGCTCCGCGAGCCGCTCTGCCGGTCTCACCGGTACTCCGAACAGCCGCAGGCAGCTCGGGACACATTCGCGGCGCGAGAATGCTTCGAAGAATGCGGCGATCCCGCGGTCCGAGTCCCCACTGGGTGTCGGCAAGTAGCAGACGCGCGGTCGTGACTTGTCTGAAAGCGAGAGCAGCAAGTCGTCGAGCGAGGATTCGGGGTCGGCCATGAAGCCGCCTCCGCCCAACGCCAAGATCTGACCAAAGGTCTGGCCGGCCACCGGACGAGTGTAGATTCCCCCCGCAAATGCGCTACGTGTACGACTTCGAGGAGGACGCGGGCGGCGGGCGGGAGCTCCTCGGCGGCAAGGGGGTCGGCCTGGCCGAGATGACGCAACTCGGGATCCCGGTTCCCGCTGGGTTCACGATCACCACCGACGCGTGCCGCGCATACATGTCGGGAGGCGGCGACGTCCCCGAGGGGCTCGACGACGAGGTGCAGCGCCACATCGTCGCGCTCGAGAAGCGCACCGGCAAGCGCTTCGGCGACCCGCGCGACCCGCTGCTCGTGTCGGTGCGAAGCGGGGCGGCGATCTCGATGCCGGGAATGATGGACACCGTTCTCAACCTCGGGCTGAAC
>JACCVK010000270.1 GCA_013698195.1 Actinomycetota bacterium
GGGCTGTCCGTCGCGATGCAGACGCGGATGCCGACCTCACGCATGGCGGTCAGCGGAGCGGTCCCGCACCCGAGCAGGGCATTGGAACGCGGGCATTGCGCGACGGCGACGTCGTACGCTGCGAGGAGATCGATCTCCTCGGCGTCGGCCTGGACGCAATGCGCGGCAAGGAGGTTCGGGCCGAGGAGACCCTCTTGCGCCAGCGCGCGGATGGCGGTCGTTCCAAGAGGCGCCACGAGAAAGTCCGACAGCGCCTCCCAGGGCCCTGCGCCGTCGCGCAGCCACTCCGTCTCGGCCTCGCTCTCGGCGAGATGCGTCACGACGGGGAGCCCTAGCTCGGTAGAGCCGCGGTAGAGGTCGAGCGAGCAGGTGTACGGGGCGTGTGGGGAGATCCCGAGCCGGACGTTCGCCGAGAGCGCCGGCTCGATGCGAGCGCGGATCTCGGGGAAGCGTGTCTCGAGATCGTCGCGGTCCTGCCCGAACACCTCCACGTACACGATTCCGCGGAGACCGAGGTCGGCGCAGGCGGTAGCGGCCGCCCCGCTGAAGCTCGCGTCCGCGACTGTCGTGATGCCCGAGCGAAGACATTCGAGCGCGCCGAAGCGCGCGATCGCCTCCATCTCCTCGAAGTCGAGGTTCGCCTTGCGCTCGATGTGGAGGCCGAGCCAAGTCGGAAAGTCCAGCCCGTCGCCGAAGCCGGCGTACGTCGCGTACTCGAGGTGGCTGTGCGCGTTGACGAAGCCGGGGAGGATGACCGCCTCGGCGAAGCGCTCACCCTCGCCGATCTCGGCCGCGGGTCCGACGGCGGCTATCCGGCCGTCCTCGATCGCGACCGCGCCGTCCTTGATTGGCGCGCCCTCGACCGGAACGACCCAGTCCGCGGACAGAATCCTCACAGCGTTCCGCTCTCGAGCGGCTCTTCGTCCCGGTCTCGCTGCCAGCGCCGTTCCATCAGCACCGACATCCAGATCGAGAGCTCGAACAGGAGGAGGAGGGGAACGACCTCGAACGCGAGCGACACGGGATCGACGGTCGGGAGGAGGATGGCGAACACGAGCAGCAGCACGAAGGCCATCCGGCGGTTTCGGCGCAGCCGCGCCGAGGTCAAGACGTTCAGGCGGACGAGTCCGAGGATGAAGACGGGCATGAGGAACGCGAGTCCTCCGGCCAGGAGCGTCCAGGCGGCGAACGAGTAGTAGTAGCTCGCGCGAATCTCGATGTCGTACAGCTCGTCGTCGTAGTTCGTCAGGAAGTCGAGCGCACGCGGCAGGACGACGTAGTACATGAAGAGCACGCCACACGCGAAGAGCGCGGTTGCGACGGCGACGAAGAGCAGCACGATCCGTTGGAAGTGCGGCTCGACGGCCGGCGCCAGGAACGACCAGACCTGCCAGAGGAGAACCGGCAACGTGACCGCGAGCGCGGCGATCAGGCTCACCTTCACGGAGGTGGTGAAAGGCTCGGTGACGCCGAAGGTGACGATCCGCTTGTCGTCGGGCAGCGGCGAGGTCAGCCATTCCATGATGTGCTCGTGGAACGCAAACGTGAGCGCGAACGCGGGCACGATGAAGAAAAGACTGATGACGAGGCGCGAACGGAGCTCGTCGAGATGCTCGACGAGCGTGGCCTCCTCGCCGTGCGAGAGGCGGCGCGGGAGCCACCGCCGCATGTGAGTTCCTAGCGGACGGTTTCCCGCTCCGCGTCCTCGGCCTCGCTACGCGGCTCGGCGCGTGGCTCGGGGGCGGACGGGAGCTCGGGCGGTAGCTCGTGTGGTACCTGGTCCATCGGCGTTGTCGCCATCGCTTCGTCGGCGCCCGTGACCGAGTCCTTGAACTCACGCATGCCCTTGCCGAGAGATCGACCCATCTCGGGTAGCCGCTTCGCTCCAAAGACCAGTAGGAGGACGACGAGGAGAATCAGGAGCTCAGGAATCGAGATGCCAAACGGCATACCCCCACCTTACCAGCGGGATTGCGTACGACGTGCTGCGGCGCTGCGGAGCAGCGGGTCGGCTACCATCCCTGGGACGGCGCGTCTGTATCGCAATCGGCGTCGAGAACGGAGTTTCCCTGCGAAATGGCTCTCCTCGAGATCAAGAATCTTCACGCTGCGCTGGAGGACGGCACCGAGATCGTCAAAGGTGTCGACCTTTCCGTGGACCTGAACCAGAAGCACGCGATCATGGGCCCGAACGGCTCCGGCAAGTCGACGCTCGCGTATGCGTTGATGGGCCACCCGTCGTACCACGTCACGGAGGGGCAGATCCTCTTCGACGGCGACGACGTGACCGAGCTGGGAGCCGACGAGCGGGCACAGCGGGGGCTCTTCCTCGCCTTCCAGTACCCGCATGCGATTCCGGGCGTGACGGTGACGAGCTTTCTGCGCAGCGCGATCAACGCGATTCGGAAGGCACGGAAGGATGGAGAGGACGACCCGATTCCGATTCCCGAGTTCCGCACTGAGCTGCTCGCCGCGATGGAACGCCTGAAGGTGCCCCGCGAGCTCGCGTCGCGCTACTTGAACGACGGCTTCTCCGGGGGCGAGAAGAAGCGCGTCGAGATCCTCCAGATGGCGCTACTCAAGCCGAAGATCGCCATCCTGGACGAGACGGACTCGGGCCTCGACATCGACGCGCTGCGGATCGTCGCCAACGGAGTCAACCACCTCGTCGGTCCGGACATGGGCGCGCTCGTGATCACGCACTACCAGCGGATCCTCAACTACGTGAAGCCTGATTTCGTCCACGTGTTCGTCGATGGGCGGATCGTCGCTGAGGGCGGGCCCGAGCTGGCCTTGCAGCTCGAGGCTGAGGGCTACGATCCGTTCATTCCGGCTACGGTAGGGAGTGAGTCCAAATGAGCCAGAGCGAAACCGACATCGTCCGCGACATCCGCTCCGACTACGCGTACGGGTTCTCGAACCCTGACGACGCGAAGGATTACTTCTTCAAGTCGGGCAGAGGCATCTCGCACGAGGTCGTCGAGGCTATCGCCGAGCAC
>JACCVK010000276.1 GCA_013698195.1 Actinomycetota bacterium
CGACAAAGGAGCGCGACTACTACGAGCTACTCGGCGTCCCCCGTGACGCAGGCGAGGCCGACATCAAGCGGGCATTTCGGGCGCTCGCGCGCGAGCTGCATCCCGACGTCTCCGACGCGCCGGACGCCGACAAGCACTTCCGCGAGATCGCAGAGGCTTTCGAGGTTCTCTCGGATCCGAGACGACGCGCGACGTACGACCGCTTCGGGCACGCCGGTCTTCGGCGCGGAGGGTTCCAGCCGACGTTCACGGACTTCGGGAGCATCGCCGACGTGTTCGCGGCCTTCTTCGGCGAGGATCTCTTCGGAGCGGGGGGGCGCGAGCGTGCCTCGACGCGTGGCGGCGATCTGCAGGTCATGGTCGAGATCGACCTCGAGGACGCGTTTACGGGTGTCACGACCTCGGTCTCGCTCGAGGTCGCCGAGCAGTGCGAACCGTGCGGCGGAGCAGGCGCCGAGCCGGGAACGGGTGTGGCCGCGTGTAGCACCTGCGGAGGAACCGGGACGCTGCGCCGGATCTCCCGCAACGTGTTCGGGGAGTTCGTGAGCCAGCGCACGTGCCCTCAGTGCAGCGGCCGCGGGCAGGTGCTCGAGGCCCCGTGCCAGTTCTGCGGCGGCGAAGGCCGGGTTCTGTCGCAACGGCAGCTCGACGTCGAGGTACCGGCCGGAATCCACGACGGCCAGCACATCCGCTTGCGCGGGCGCGGTCACGCCGCGTTTCGAGGTGGAGAAGCGGGCGATGTGTACGTCGCGGTGCGCGTGCGGCCGCATGCTCAGCTGCTCCGCGACGGCGACGACCTGCATGCCGCAGCGCGCGTGACCATGACGGACGCGGCGCTCGGCGCTTCGGTTCGCGTCCCCGGCGTCGGCGGCGACCTCGATCTCCAGATTCCAGCAGGGGCTCAGCCCGGAGAGGTGAGAGTGGTCTCGGGCGAGGGAATGCCGTCGCTACACGGATCACGGCGCGGCGACCTGTACGTGCGGCTCGACGTCGCCGTGCCTGCGCGACTCACGGACGAGCAGCGCCGGCTGCTCGAGGAGTTCGACCGCGAGACGGACGAGGCGGCGTACGCGCCCGACGACGAGGACGAGGGGTTCTTCCGGCGCCTGAAGAGCGCGCTTCGCTAGCCCGCCTCCTCCGCGTCTCGATCCAGGTCGACGCGGTCGACGCGGAGGCGGCAAGAGCGCGCCTGCTCGGGCTCGCCCCGGAAGGCTTCGAGGAGATCGATGGAGGCTCCACGATCGAGCTCGCCGTCTATGCCGACGAGGTCCGAGTCCTCGAGATCGCCGACGCGTTCCCGGGCGCGACTGCAACATCCGTCGAGCCGGGCTGGGGTGAGCGTTGGCGTGAGTTCCACCACGCTCAACGGGCGGGCGGCCTCTGGATCGGTCCGCCGTGGGAGTCCCCGCCCGTGGGAGATCTCGCCGTCGTGATCGATCCCGGCCGCGCTTTCGGAACCGGTGCTCACGCGACGACGCGTGCCTGCATCGAGCTGCTCGCGCGGCAGCCACGAGGGCGGGTTCTCGACGCGGGCTGCGGCTCGGGAGTGATCGCGATCGCTGCCGTCCGCCTCGGCTTCGACCCGGTGCATGCCGTCGACGTTGATCCGGTCGCCGTTGAAGTCACGCGCGAGAATGCGGCCCGGAACGGCGTCGAGATCGACGTGCGAGCGCTCGACGCGCGGCGCGGTGACCTCCCGCAGGCGGATCTCCTCGTTGCGAACATCGAGCTCGCGACGGTCGCGGGTCTCCTCGCCGCCCGTCCAGCTCCGCGCGCGATCACCTCGGGCTACCTCGTGGGCGAGGCTCCTCGAGCCGAGGGCTGGATGCGGGTCGCCACCCTCGAGCTGGAGGGATGGTCGGCTGACGTCTTCGTGACGGATGACGACCCGGGACGTAGGGCTTAAGCTAGTCGGCTTCATGGCGACGTTCTCGGTGCGTTTCCTCGGCTGCAAGGTGTCCTTCGTGGATGCGCAGCTGAGCCGCGAGCGCTTGCTCGGTGACGGTCACGAGGAGCGCGAGGGGGCGGCCGAGGTCGCTGTCGTCAATACCTGCTGTGTGACGCACGAGGCCGTCTCGAAGTCCCGCCAGGCGGCCGCGCGCGCTGCACGCACTCACCGCCGGGTCTATGTCACCGGCTGCGCGTCGAACCTCGACGGTGCGTTCGAAGGTCTGCCCGAGAACGTGCACGTCGTTGCGCAAACCGGTGCAGACGCGGCCGCGACCATTGCCGGCGACGTCGGCGCGCTCGCCTGCGTGCAGAGCGAGCCTCGGCTCGGGCGCACGCGTGCGTTCGTAAAGATCCAGGACGGCTGCTCGTTCTCCTGCGCGTTCTGCGTGATCCCGCTCGTTCGCGGCGGAACGCGCAGCAGGAGAGCGGAGATGATCCTGGCGGAGGTCCGCCGCCGCACGGCACAAGGACATCGCGAGATCGTTCTCACCGGCGTGAACCTCGGCTGTTTTCGCGATCGCGAAGCGGGCTACACGCTCCCTCGCTTGATCCGCGAGGTGGGGGCGATCCCAGGTGTCGAGCGCTTGCGCCTCTCCTCGATCGAGGTGAATCACGTCACCGGCGAGCTCGTCAGCGCGCTCGAGGAGACGGAGACCGTCTCGGCTCACCTCCACGTACCGCTCCAGTCCGGCGACGACCGCCTTCTAGGCGCCATGCGGCGGCGCTACCGGGTGGAGCAGTACCTCGCGCGCGTTGCTCCGCTCGTGCGCTTCAACCTCACGACGGACGTGATCGTCGGCTTTCCGGGTGAGGACGATGCCGCCTTCGAACGCACGCTCGAGGTCGTGCGCGCAGCCGGAATCACGAAGGTGCACGTGTTTCCCTACTCGCCGCGTCCGGGCACCGCGACCGCGGCCGACGACACGGTTCCAGAAGCGGTGAAGAGGGAGCGCAGCGCGCGACTCCGCAGCCTCTCCGACGAGCTCTGCCGCAAGCGCTGGCAATCGCGAGTCGGGACCATCGACCGCGTGCTCGTCGACCGCCCTGGGCGAGGGTACGCGGACGACTACACACCGTGGCTGCTGGATGCGCCGGTCGGGGAGCTCGTGCTCGCCCGCGCCCTCGGTCTGTCCGAGGAGGGGATCCTTGCCGCCGCTGCCTGAAGACTCGTGTCTCTTCTGCCGGCTCGTGGTCGAGGGCGACCACGTCCATGCGGCTCCAGGCTTCGTTGCGATCCGGGACATCAAGCCGGCAGCCGAGACGCATCTCCTCGTGCTGCCCGCGCGCCACATCGACACGTTCAAGGACGTTGCGGCATTCCCGGACGAGGAGGCAGGCCGCATGCTCCGCTTCGTCGCGGAGACAGCCGAGACGGCTGGGCTTGACGATTACCGCCTGCTCGTGAACGTCGGCCCCCGTGCCGGTCAGACCGTATTCCACCTGCACTGGCACATCCTCGGCGGGCGGCTCCAAGCCGAGCGGATCGCGTCCGAGCTCGGGGCGGAGGGGCCGTGAAGTTGCCGGCGCTTGCGTCCTTGCCGTCTGCAGGACACGATGCGGGGTCGGCATGAGCCTCATCGCACGCATCGAATCCGAGCTCAAGGACGCGCGGCTCGCGCGCGACAACGACCTGCGCGACGCGCTCAGCCTCCTCCTGAGCGCGCTCAAGACCTCCGAGAAGGAGCTGCAGCGCCCGCTCTCCGAGGAGGAGGAGCTGCAGGTGCTTCAGCGTGAGCGCAAGCGCCGTGTCGAAGCCGCGGACGCCTTCCGGGCCGCCGGTCGCGAGGAGCAGGCCGAGGATGAGGAGTACGAGCTCGAGGTGCTCGAGGACTTCATGCCCGAGCAGCTCGCCGAGGAGGAGATCGAGGAGATCATCGACGACGTCATCTCCGAGGTCGGCGCAACGAGCATCCGCGATCTGGGGCGCGTCATGGCCGGCGTCATGCACCAGGTGTCCGGCCGGGCCGACGGCTCGACCGTGAGCCAACTCGTCAAGGAGAAGCTCGCCTGACATGGCCGACCTCGACAGCGTCGAGGCGTACCTCGAAGGCAAGGATCCCGCTGGCGTGGCGCTCTTCCGCCGCTTTGAGACGTTCGTCGAGCGTTGTGGTTTCTCCGAGCCGGCGCCGCGGAGCTCGATCGTCTACTGGAGGCGCACACGCGTCTTCGCGGGTGCATACATCGAGCGTCGCAGGCTGGAGCTGAACATCGACCTCCTGCGGGAGGCCGAGCATCCCTGTCTGATCGCCGCCTTTCCCACGACGAAGCGAGTGATCACGCACCGTCTTCGGATCACGGACGCGGCCCAGCTCGACGAGTCGATCCGCGCGCTCGTCGCCGAGGCCTACGACGACGTCGGCCCAGGGACCCGCGGCGGTTGACGCGCCTAGACTGAGCTTCGTGCCACAGCAGGTGCTGGACGTATCGAACGAAGTGGCCGCTGAGCTCGCGGGCGTTCAGGACGGCGTGCTCGACGCGCTCCGTGAGCGCCTCGAGTGCACGATCTCGCTGCGCGGCAACCGGCTGACGCTCGACGGCGACGGCGAGCGCGTCGCGGCCGCTCGCGCGGTCGTGGACGAGCTCGTGGAGCTGGTCGAGGGCGGGCATCGAGTCGGCCCGGACACGGTCGGTGCCGTGCTCACGGCGCTCGACCAGGCCGAGGACGTACGCGACGTCTTCGAGGACGTCGTCTGGCGGCATCGGGGGAAGCAGATCACGCCGAAGACCGTCAACCAGAAGCGCTATGTCGACGCGATCCGCCGGGGAACGGTGACGTTCTCGGTGGGGCCGGCCGGCACCGGCAAGACGTACCTCGCGATGGCGCTCGCGGTCGCCGCCCTGTCCGAGGGCGGCGTCGGGCGAAACATCCTTACCCGTCCCGCAGTGGAGGCCGGCGAGCGGCTCGGGTTCCTCCCGGGGGACATGCTCGCGAAGGTCGACCCGTATCTCCGCCCGCTCTATGACGCGCTCTACGACATGCTCGATCCGGAGCGGCTGGCGGGCTACATGGAGCGCGGGACGATCGAGGTCGCGCCGCTCGCGTTCATGCGCGGACGCACGCTGAACGACTCCTTCATCGTGCTCGATGAGGCGCAGAACACGACTCCGGAGCAGATGCAGATGTTTCTCACGCGCCTCGGCTTCGCCTCGAAGATGGTCGTCACGGGCGACATCACGCAGGTCGATCTCCCGCACGATCAGGCGTCGGGGCTCATTCAAGTGCGCGAGATCCTCGGTGGCATCGATGGGATCGCTTTCGTCGAGTTCGGTCACGAGGACGTCGTCCGGCACAAGCTGGTGCAGCGGATCGTCGAGGCCTATAAGCGGCACGCCGAGGAAACCGGCACCGCGCGCCGGCGCTGAGCGGTGATCACGGTCGAAACGACGAATCGGAGCGGCGTCGCGGTCGACGAGCAGGCGGCCTCCGAGCTTGCGCGACGCGTCCTCGAGGCAGAGGGTGTGAGCGACGGCGAGCTCGGACTCGCGTTCGTCGGGGCCGACGAGATCCGCGGCTTGAAGAGCGAGCACTTGGACATCGACGAGGAGACGGACGTGCTCTCCTTCCCGCTGGACGGCCGAGACGACCTGCCCGAGGGGGTACCGCGTGCGCTCGGTGACGTCGTGCTCTGTCCACAAGTGACGGGTGCTGAGTGGCGCGCCCCGCTCGTCCATGGGCTCCTGCACCTGCTCGGCTACGACCACGGCGCGGAAATGGACGTCCGTGAGAGGCAGCACACGACGTGAGCTCGCGCCACCGCAGCCCGTCTCTGTTCGAAAGCTTCAACTACGCCGCGGAAGGGGTGATCCACGCGCTCCGCACGCAGCGGAACCTCTGGATCCACTTCGCGATCGCAGTTGGCGTGCTCATCGCTGCCCTCGCATTCGGCGTCTCGAAGATCGAGCTCATGGTGCTCCTGCTCGCAATCACGTTCGTCCTCGTCGCCGAGCTGGTGAACACGGCGATCGAGGCGGCGGTCGACGTGGCCTCGACCTCCTTCGACCCGATGGCGAAGCTCGCGAAGGACATCGCGGCCGGGGCCGTGCTGATCGCGGCGTTGAACGCACTCGCCGTCGGCTACCTCGTCTTCTCGGGTGCCGTCGCCGATCGCAGCTCGCGGTTCCTCGACCGCCTCGCGAACGTTCCAGAGGAGCTGACGCTGGTCGCGCTCGCGGTGACGATCATCGTCGTCATCGCCGTAAAGGCGATCACGGGCAGCGGGACGCCGCTCCGAGGTGGCCTGCCATCGGGTCATTCGGCGGTCGCGTTCGCCGGGTGGATGGCGGTTACGCTCGTGCTCGACGACTCGTCCCACCACTTCCTCGTCTCGACCCTGACCTTGATCATGGCCCTACTCGTCGCCCAGACCCGTGTCGAGAGCGGAGTCCACTCCGCCTCGGAGGTCGTGAGCGGCGGCGCCCTCGGCGCCCTGATCACGCTCGCGCTCTTTCAGGCCTTCGGATGACGGACGCTCAGGTCACCGACGGCGCGCTCCTGGCTGCGGCGGACGCGATCGCCGCATGCGCCTACGCGCCGTACTCGTCGTTCGACGTGGGCTGTGCCCTACTCACTCGAGACGGGAAGGTCGTCGAGGGCGTGAACGTCGAGAACGCGGCGTACCCGCTCGGGATCTGCGCGGAGCGGGCAGCGTTCAGCCGTGCAATCGCAATGGGATATCGGCCCGGCGACTTCGTCGCGGTGGCCATTACCGCGTCGCCGTGCGGAGGTTGCAGGCAGTGGCTCCTGGAGATGGGAGTCGAGCGCGTGGTGTTCCGGAACGACGAGAACGTGGTCACGATGAGGCCGGACGAGCTTCTGCCCGAGTCGTTCACCGCGGCCGACCTCCGGTGAGCCTGTTGAGCGATCGTCACGCTTTCGGCACGAAGCCGTATCCCATGCGCGTGCATTTCCTCGTTACGATCGCAGTGGGTGGTGGGCCGGGGTGCCCCTACGAGAAGGTGTCGTGAGATCGGGCATCGTCGCAGTCGCCGGTCGCCCGAACGTCGGCAAATCGACCCTCGTGAACGCGCTTACCGGTGAGAAGGTCGCGATCACCTCGAAGGTGCCGAACACGACGCGCAGGCGCATCTTCGGGATCGCCCACGGGCAGGACTGGCAGCTCGTCCTGGTCGACCTGCCGGGCTTCCAGCGGCTGATGGACACGCTCACCGCGCGGCTGCAGCG
>JACCVK010000302.1 GCA_013698195.1 Actinomycetota bacterium
TGGGAGCCCACTTACTGAGCCTGACCAGGTCCTCTCGACGGCCGAGCAACAAAACGGTCGCAAGAGCGACCGGCGCTGTGCTCGAGCGCTGGGAGTTTTCTCCCGAAGGGAGGGAACTCCCCTGACCGCGCTCTACCGCAAGTACCGACCGCAGACGTTCGACGACGTGGTGGGACAGGAGGCGGTCGTACGCACGCTGCGGAACGCGATCGAGCAGGATCACGTCCGCCAGGCGTACCTCTTTGCCGGGCCGCGCGGAACCGGGAAGACGTCCATGGCGCGGATCCTCGCGAAGGCGCTCAACTGCGAGAGCTCTCCGGTGCCGACATCGTCTCCGGACGGCACCTGCTCGACGTGCGTCGCGATCGCGAACGGCACCTCGCTCGACGTCGTCGAGATGGATGCTGCTTCGCAACGCGGGATCGACGACATCCGGGAGATTCGCGAGCGCGTCGTGCTCCAGCCGGTCTCAGGCCGGCACAAGGTCTACATCCTGGACGAGGCGCACCAACTCACCGATGCGGCTTGGAACGCGCTGCTCAAGCTCATCGAAGAGCCTCCGCCCCACCTCGTCTTCGTCTTCTGCACGACCGACCTCGGCAAGGTCATTCCGACCGTGCGCTCGCGGTGCCAGACGTTCGTGTTCCAGCGGCCGCGGCTCGCCGAGCTCGTGACGGTGCTGCGCCGCGTCGCCGACGGCGAAGGAATCGAGGCGCCCGACGCGTCGCTCTCGCTGATCGCCAGGAGCGCGCGTGGTGCGTTCCGCGATGCTGTCTCCACTCTCGACCAGCTTGCCTCCGCGACGAGTGGGGCCGTCGATCCGCAGGCCGTCCTCCAGCTTCTCGGCGCGGTGGACGAGGACGCGCTGCTTCGGCTCTGCGACATGGTGGTCGACCGGGACACCGCGGGTGCGCTGGTCTTCATCGAGGAGCTCGGCGAGCAGGGGCAGGACCTGGGCCGGCTCGTCACCGATCTCCTCGAGCATCTCCGACACCTCCTGCTCGTCCAGCACGTGGGTCACGTACCGGAGTCGCTGCCGGTGACGGAGGAGACGAAGGAGCTCCTTCGTCAGCAGGCGAATCAGCTTCCCGAGCCGACCGTCCTGCGACTCATCGATCTCCTCGGCGTTGCGCTCGAGGACATGCGGCAAGGCGGCGACCCGCGGTTGCCGCTCGAGCTCGCGCTAGTGAAGGTGACGCGCCCGCAGGCTGATCTCTCGCGCGAGTCGCTCGCGCATCGTGTCGAGGTGCTCGAAAGTCGCTCGCCCTCCAGCGCAGCGCAATCGACGAGGTCCGAGACCGTCGCGAACGCAGACTCGGCGGTCGTGCCCACTCCGCCGAGTGAGGCGCCCGAGGAGTCGACCGGACCGGCAATTGCTCTCGAGCAGGTGGTAGATGCTTGGCAGCGCTCGATCGTCGAGGCAGTGCGCGAGCGATCTATTCCGGTCGCAAGCCTCCTGGCCGAGGCGACCCCGACGGAGCTCGCTGACGACACGCTCACGCTCGAGTTTCCCGCCGGTGCCGACTTCCACCGCCGCCAGGTCGGTGAGCCGGGCAACATCGGCGTGCTGCGCGACGCGCTCTACGAGGTGACGGGACGGCGGCTGACCGTCGTTCTCGAGACAGGTGAGACCCAAGCACCGGAAGATCAGGACGACGAGCCGATCTCCGAGGACGACTGGATCGCCTCGCTCAAGGACACATTCGACGCCCGAGAGGTGGAACCGGATCCATGAAATTCGACATGAACAAGATGCTCCAGGAGGCCCAGCGGATGCAGGCCGAGCTCGCCCAAGCTCAAGAAGAGGCCGCGAAGGAGGTGGTCGAGGCCTCGGCCGGCGGCGGCATGGTGTCCGTGAAGGCGAATGGCGCCGGCGAGGTGGTCGAGATCCGGATCGACGCGAAGGCGATCGACCCCGGCGACCCGGAGCTGCTCGCCGACATGGTGCTCGCGGCGGTGAACGAGGCGCTCCGCTCGTCGAGAAGCCTCATGGAGTCCAAGATGTCCGGGATCGTGCCGGGAGACCTCGGCGGGCTCGGCGGGCTCCTGCCCGGCAGTTAGCTGGGCCTCGCCGCGCAGGATCCGTCGCGCTCGGCGACCCGTCCGGAATGGACGGATACGCTCCCCGCGTGCTGAGCCCTGCGGTCGAGAACCTCGTCGTCCAGCTCGCCAAGCTGCCCGGAATCGGCCGGCGTACGGCTCAGCGCCTCACGTTCCATCTGCTCGCGGCGCGTCCGGACGATGCCCTCGAGCTCTCACGCGCGATCGAGGAGGTCAAAGCTCGGGTGCGGTTCTGCCGCGAGTGCGGGAACCTGACCGAGGAGGAGCTCTGCGAGGTGTGCGCGGACGTCCGGCGCGACCGCTCCGTCATCTGCGTGGTCGAGCAGCCGGTGGACGTTGTCTCGGTCGAGCGGACGCACGAGTACCGCGGGCTGTATCACGTTCTCGGGGGTGCGCTGTCGCCGATCGACGGGGTGGATCCTGCGGATCTCCGCATCGGTGGCCTGCTCGCGCGCATCGAGAACGGCGGAGTCGACGAGGTCGTGCTCGCGACGAACCCCACCATGACCGGCGAGGCGACGGCCGCCTACATCGCCGATCGGCTGCGGAACAAGGTGCGTGTTACCCGGCTTGCGAGCGGCCTTCCGGTCGGCGGGGATCTCGAGTACGCAGACGAAGTGACCCTGGGCCGGGCGCTCGCAGGCCGTCGCGACATGTGAGCCGCCAAACGTTTTTTCCGCAAATTGCGTCTTTCTGGTTGTAGAGGGGCTTGCATCGGGTGGCCGCTGCTCATAGATTGCACCCACTGAACCGGCGGGCCTTCGGGTCAGTCGGTTCAGTATTTTTTTGGGGAGATTCAGCTCCCCGCCGCTTTTCAAGAGCGTGAGTCAGGTTCTTCACGGCGCTGCCCGGGAAGACGCCCCGCTCGCTGCCTAGACTTGTCGGGATGCCGGCTTCCGAGTTCGAGGCCGTTCCCGCCGTCGAGACCGATTCCAAGCCGTCACCGGCCGGCCTCGTCGTGATGAAGTTCGGCGGCTCCTCCGTCGCCGATACGGAACGCATCCTGATCGTTGCCCGGCGACTCGCAGCCGCCCGCGAGCGCGGCCTGCGCGTCGTCGGGGTGCTCTCTGCAATGGGCGACTCGACCGACGAGCTCTTCACCCTCGCGCGCGAGATCTCGCCGCGCCCGCACGAGCGAGAGCTCGACATGCTCGTCTCGGTCGGCGAGCGGATCTCCTGCGCGCTCGCGGCCATGGCACTCCTCGACCTCGGGCACGACGCCGTGTCGCTGACCGGCTCGCAGGCCGGAATCGTCACGGACACCGCGCACGGCAAGGCGAAGATCCTCGAGGTGCGGGCGAGGCGGATCCACGAGGCGCTCGACCGTGGCGCAATCGTGCTGGTCGCTGGTTTCCAAGGCGTGTCCACGGAGGCAGAGGTGACGACGCTCGGCCGCGGTGGGTCAGACACAACGGCTGTGGCGCTCGCCTCCGCACTCGGTGCAGAAGCCTGCGAGATCTACACGGACGTGGACGGTGTCTTCAGCGCGGACCCGCGCGTCGTCCGTGGAGCTCGAAAGCTCGATGCCGTGAGCTACGACGAGATGCTCGAGCTCTCCGCATCGGGCGCGCGGGTGCTCCAGCTACGCTCGGTCGAGTTTGCGAGGAACCACGGAGTCGCGCTGCACGTGCGCTCGTCTTTCTCGGACGACGAGGGCACCTGGGTGACGGCGGAGGAGTCGGGTCGGATGCTCGAGAAGGCGATGATCTCCGGAATCGCGCACACCGTGGATGAGACGGTGTACCGCGTCGAGGGCATTCCGGCGGCGGCGCTGCTCTCCGCGCTTGCCTCCTCGCATGTCAACGTCGACACGATCCTCCGAGTCGCGGACGAGATCGTGTTCTCGGCGCCGAGCGACGACGGGGAGACGACCTCGCGGACGCTCGACGAGTTAGGCGCGCGCTGGAGCGCGGACGCGGACCTCGGGAAGGTGAGCGTCGTCGGCGCGGGAATGAAGAGCCATCCCGGCGTCGCGGCGACGGCATTCGAGACGCTCGACGCGAACGGAATCGAGCCGCTGGTCGTGTCCACGTCGCCCATCAAGATCACCTGCTACGTACGGCGCTCCGAGGTCGACCGCGCCGTCGCGGCGCTGCACGAGGCGTTCGGCCTCGGCGAGCTCGCGCCGAGTAGCTCAGAGCCACAAGGCCTCGCACGGGGTCGCACATGAACGCCTCGTCGCGAATCGCCGTCGTCGGCGCGACCGGAGCGGTGGGACGAGTCACGCTCGCTCTCCTCCGCGAGCGAGGCTTCAGCGATGTGCACGCGCTCGCGTCCGAGCGCTCTGCGGGCTTGACGATCGACGGCCTCGACGTCGAGGAGGCAACGCCAGAACGTCTCGCAGGTGGCGACTTCGACGTCTGCCTCTTCTCCGTCGACGCCGCGGCGAGCCGCGAGCTCGTTCCGGCCACGGCTGCGGCCGGCGCGCTCTGCGTGGACAAGTCGGCCGCATTCCGGCTGGAAGACGGCGTCCCGCTCGTCGTCCCGGAGGTGAACGCGGAGCGAGCGCTCGAGCACCGCGGCATCGTCGCGAACCCGAACTGTTCCTCCATTCCGCTCGCACTGGTGCTTGCGCCGCTTCGGGATGCCGCCGGCCTCGCACGTGTGCGTGTCTCGACCTATCAGTCTGCTTCGGGCGCTGGAGCCCAGGCCCTCGAGCGACTTCGTGCCGAGCGGCCGGACGACCACGATCTCCGGATGGACTGGTCGTTCGACGGCTTCGAGCTCGACGAGGAGCAAAAGATCCGCGCGGAGACGCGCAAGATCCTCGAGCTCCCCGAACTGCCTCTCTCCGCGACGTGCGTCCGGGTTCCCGTCCCGGTCGGGCATGCGGAGGCGGTCTGGATCGAGACGGAGGACGCACTTTCCGCCGAGCAGGCCGAGCGCATTCTCGGAGCCGCGGAGGGGATCCGCCTGGTGCAGTTTCCGTCGCCCGCCCAGGCGACCGGCGGCGACGACGTGCTGGTCGGCAGGGTGCGCCAGGACACGGTTGCCGAGCGCGGGCTGGCGCTCTTCCTCGCCTGCGACAACCTGCGGAAGGGCGCGGCCCTGAACGCGATCCAGATCGCGGAGCTCGTCACCGCGGCTCGCGCCGCTGCGTAGGCACCTGGGCGACGTAAGCGCCGTGTAAGCGGCTTTTCAAAAAGGCAATCAAACCTCTGCTACCTTCGACCGGTGCTAGGGGGAGGCTATCCGCGTCCCGGACGGCGTTCGGGGGTTTGGCGTCGGCGCAGCGCCGCGCTGCTTGCCTCCGTGGTCGGAGTACTCGCCCTCGGGTGGACGACGGTCGCCGTCGTCCAGGCGGGAACCGACGCCACGAGCGGCGTCATCAAGGGCACGAAGAAGGTCGACAAGCTCACCGGCACGGCCGAGCGAGACGTCATGCTCGGCTACTCGGGCAACGACTGGCTCCGCGGGCTGGCCGGCGACGACACGCTGAACGGAGGCAACGGCCAGGACACGCTCTCCGGCGGGGCAGGACGCGACCGGATCCTCGCGCGGGACGGCTTCCGCGACCGCGTCTACTGCGGCCTCGGAGTCGATCGCGTCGTCGGCGATCTCACCGACCGGTTGCACAGCGACTGTGAGATCCGCGTCCTGCCGCCCCAGCCACCTTCGGGACCCGAGTCACGCGCGTGCTCCACGACCGACTACCAGAAGTGGTCGTGGGAGCAGTGCAAGCCGGGAACGACGATCACGCGGGTCAACAAGGCGTGGCACTGTACGCAGCCGCTCGAGAAGTTCGGCCCGCTCCCGATCAAGGTCATCTCGATCTCGACCGAGGCCTGGAGCGACGTGGCTCCCGTCACGCTCAACTCGGGCTGCAAGGGATCGCCGGGCACCGACATCAATCTCATCGTCGACATCCGCGGCGCCGGCCCGCGCTCGCTCTACGGGTCGGGCGTGGATGCCTTCAAGACTCGCGTGAATCCACAGGACATTCGCGTGACGGGCTCGATTCAGTGCGGCCGCCGTGAACCGGATGCGCATCAGGACGCTGTTCAATTGCAGGGTGGCACGAACATCATGATCGTGAACGTCAAGGCGGGCGGGGACTACAAGGCAGGCCTCTCGACCTGCCAGGGCGCAGGTGGAGGCGTGTTCTACTCCTACAACCAGATCACGAACGTCGACGTGCTCGGTGGGACGTTCATCGTCTGCAACAAGGCACTGAACGGGAACAACGCCGCGACCGGTAACGACATCATCGGCGCGAAGTTCCGCTCGGGGCGCAACAACGGCTCGGATCCGAACTGCGACTTCGAGGCGTCCGCCCCATGCGTCAATACTGCGGCGTTGAGGCTCGAGAACGTCGTCTGCGAGACCTGGCGCGAAGACCGCTGGGTCCCGGTTGCGCCGCGGTAGCGGTGGCGCTGCACGCGGGATACGTGCTCCCGTCGTGAGACCGGCGACGGCGATCAAGCTGCTCCGCGAGTCGCTCGCGACGCGAGGCGTCCGCGGCACCCTCGGGGTGATGCAACGTCGCCTGAAGCAGCGGCCCGAGCGCTGGCGCCGGTCCCGCGCGGACAAGGCGTTCGACGCGGCACGCGGGATCGAGACCGCGTCGTGGGTGCGTGTTCCCGAACTCGACACGACGAGCGCGAACCGGGAGCACGCGGTGCGCTACGAGCC